>CAMBZO010000164.1 GCA_945872195.1 Akkermansia muciniphila
GACAGGAGTGTCCGCCCCACCACGGCTATGTCAGCGGCGTCGCGGTTCCAGTCAGGGACTTGCGCACGATCTTCTTCACCATCTCCAGGTTCTTCGTCAGCTCGTAGGTCGCCTTGAGCAACTCCTCCTGCGCGGCCTGATTGCCCAGCGCGCGGATGGCGGGCTGGAGCTTCAGCGTGGCCTTGGACATCTCGTCGCAGGTCTGTTTGATGGAGTCAGCCGCTTCTATGGGAGTCATGTGGAGAGCTCGGATTAGTGCAGGTTAGTGCCAGTTAGTGGTTGAAAATGTTTCTCACGAGAAGCGGTCTTCTGTCCATGGGTCAGCGGTGTTCGAGTAGCCGCGCAATTCCCAGAAGCCCAGAATGTCTCGGTCGAGGAAAGTGATTTCGCGCACCCACTTCGCGCCCTTCCAAGCGTAGCGCTTGGGCACGATGACGCGCGCGGGGCCGCCGTGCTCGACGGGCAACGGTTGGCCGTTCCACGAGTGCGCGAGGAGCACGTCGTCGTCGAGGCACACGTCGAGCGGGTTGTTTGTGGAGTAGTCGTCGTGACTCTTGAAGAAGACATGCGTGGCGCTCGGCTTGGGCTTCACGAGGTCGGCGAGCGTGAAGAACGCGACGCCCGTGAACGCCATGTCGAACTGGCTCCACGTCGTGACGCAGTGGAAGTCGCTCGTGTCCGTGAACTGCGGCAGTGCGAGAAACTGTTGCCACGAGAGCGTCACGGGATTCTCCACGTGGCCGCCGATCTTCAGCGCCCACTGGTCGAGCGGCACGCCGGGATGATTGCCGAGGTCGAGCACGGGGAAGTTGTGCACCTGCCGCTGGCCGGGCGGGAGGCGGTCAGTGGAGCGCACAGCGGGCTTCTCCTGCCCGGCCATCTTGCGCGCCCAGCGCTCCTTCCGCGCGATGTAATCGTCGTTCATCAGCGAGCGAACCGTGCGGTTGGCCGGGGGCATTTGCAAGTTTGCCGAAGCCGCGAATGCTCGGTCCCGCTGGAAAATAGCATTGCCACCAACGTGCCGGCTGTTAGCTTGCGCCCTCTTTTCGCCGGAAACGGCGAGAAGCAACGGCCTTAAACCAAACAGCCCGTGCCCGTGTGGGCAGGGGTGGCCAACGTAACACCAGAATAAATCCCGAGTTCTGCGGGATGGCCGGTCGCACCAATTACGGGCGGCGCAGGCTGACAACCAATCGGAACCGTTAAGCATATGATGACCATCGGTATCAAAGAATTGTTGGAGGCGGGCGTCCACTTCGGCCACCAGACCAAGCGTTGGAACCCGAAGATGAAGAAACACATCTTCGAGGCCCGCCACGGAATCCACATCATTGACCTCAGCCAGACCGCGCAGCAGCTTCAGGCCGCCTGCGAATTCCTGTCCGGCCTCGTCCGTGGTGGCGGCAACGTCCTCTTCGTCGGCACCAAGAAGCAGGCTCAGGAAGCCGTGAAGGAATCGGCCAAGGCCTGCGGCCAGATGTATGTCACCGAGCGCTGGCTCGGCGGCACACTCACCAATTTCAAAACCCTCAAGCGCTCGCTCACCCGCATGAAGAAGCTCGAGACCATGTTCGCCGACGGCTCCGCCGGCAAATACGGCAAGAAGGAACAGTCCGCCCTAGGCCGCGAACTCGAACGCTTCGTCAAGAACCTCGACGGCATCCGCAGCCTCGACAAAATGCCCGATGTCATGTTCGTCGTGGACGTCAAGCGTGAGCACAACGCCGTAGCCGAGGCCCGCAAACTCAAGATTCCCATCGTCGCCATCGTGGACACGAATGCCGACCCCGACCTGGTGGACTACCCCATCGCCGGCAACGACGACGCCCTCCGCTCCGTCCGACTCCTGCTCGCCGGTGTGACAGAAGCCTGCGGCACGGCCCGCGCCGAATATGAGGCCAAGCACAGCCGCACCAAGCAGACCGCCGAACCCGCACCCGAACCCGTCCCGGCCTTGACCGCGGAGGCCCTCGCCTCCCTCATCACCCCGCCTCAGGCCTAGTCAGGATTTCCTAGAATCGTGGCGGGTAGCCTCGTGCTGCCCGCCGCTTTCAACTTTCAACCCTCAACTTTCAACTGCTCACACATATGGCCGAAATCACCGCCGCAACCGTAGGCAAGCTCCGCGAGATGACCGGCGCGGGCTTGATGGACTGCAAGAAAGCGCTCACCGAGAACGGTGGCGACCTCGACCTCTCCGTGGACTGGCTGCGCAAGAAGGGCGTCGCCAGCGCCGCCAAGAAGGCCGACCGCGCCGCCAACGAGGGCGTCATCGCCCAACACATCGCGCCGGGCTCCAAGGTCGGCGTTCTCCTTGAGATCAACTGCGAGACCGACTTCGTCGCCAAGAACGACCAGTTCAGAAACTTCTGCGACAACTTGGCCAAGAAGATTGCCGGCAACCCCGGCGCAGACCTCGAACCCGACCGCGTCGTCGCCGTCGCGAAAATCGGTGAGAACGTCCGCATCCACCGCCACACCCGCTGGGAAGTGAGCGGCAACGGCCTCATCGCCGCCTACATCCACACCGGCGCGAAAGTCGGCGTGCTCGTCGAAGTGGGTGCGACCAACGAAGCCACCGTCGGCTCCGACGGCTTCAAGGAACTCGTGCGCGACATCACCCTGCAAATCGCCGCCGGCAATCCCACCGCCGTCAGCCGCAACGAGATTTCAACCGAGATTCTCGACAAGGAAGACGAGATCGCGCGCAACTCGGACGCCCTCAAAGGCAAGCCCGCTGCCGCGATGGTCAACATCCTCAAGGGCAAGCGTGAAAAGTATTTCCAAACCGTGTGCCTGGTGGAGCAGGGCTTCGTGAAGAAGAACGGCGAGATCACCGTGAAGGAACACATCGCCACCGTCGGCAAAGCCCTCGGAGACGAAGTCACCGTCCGCCGCTTCCTCCGCTACCAGATTGGTGCGGCCTGAGTTTTAGTTCCATCAACGAAGCAAACGGGCATCTCGCAAGCGGTGCCCGTTTTGCTTTCACCACTTCACATGTTGAACTCCGGGCCGAGGTATATCTCGCGGGCCTTCGGGTCGTTCATGAGGTCTTCCGCGTTGCCCTCATAGATGACTTGGCCGCGGTGGATGAGGTAGGCGCGGTCCACGAGTTTGAGCATCTCGCGGGCACTGTGGTCGGTGATGAGGATGCCCAACCCGCGGTCCTTGAGCCGGCGGACAATCTTGCTGACCTCGTATTGCGCGATGGGATCAATGCCCGCGAGCGGTTCGTCCAGTAGCAAGAGCTTCGGCGTGGTGACGAGTGCGCGGGTGATTTCCAGCCGCCGCTTTTCACCGCCGCTCAACTGGTAGGCCATGCTCTTGGCGAGCGCGGTCAAGTCCAGTTCCTCCAGCAGATACTTCAGCCGCACCTGCCGCTCGTCGGCATCCATCACGCAGGTTTCGAGGATGGCCAGGATGTTGTCCTCGACGCTGAGCTTGCGGAAGACGCTCGGCTCCTGCGTGAGATAGCCGATGCCCAGCCGCGCCCGCTCGTGCATCGGGCGGTGCGTGATGTCGTGCCCGTTAAACTGAACTGCGCCCTCGTCCGGCCGCACGACACCGACGACCATGTTGAAGGTCGTGGTCTTGCCCGCACCGTTCGGCCCGAGCAGGCCGACGATTTCCCCGGCGTTGACGTGAATGGACACGCCGTCCACCACGCGCCGATGGCGGTAGGCTTTGGCGAGCTGCTTCGCGGTGAGCAACGGCTCGGGGTTGGGGGAGGTAGCTTCCATTGCTCAAGGCTTCTTGCCGGGGGCATTCGTGTTCGCTGGTGAGTTCGTGTTCGCCGGCGTGAAGGTCATGGTGATCTCGCCAACCCCGACGAACTCTCCCTTGGCGCGGTAATACAGAAACTTCGGCGCGCGGCTGGTGAACTCACCCCGGATGACTCGCACGTTGCCGGTCAGCTCGAAGGCGTCGTTCGTGACCTGATAAACCAAGCGCTCGGCGAACGCCTGCGTGGAGTCCACCTTGTTCGAGAAGACCACCTCGCCGATCGCCTCCGCCTCGCGGATGCGCCCGCCCATCGCGGTGAGCGGAGGTGCGTTCGTCGGCCCAGGAATGACCGGAGCCGCGTTCGTGCCGCCCGCACTCTTCAGGTCGAGGAGCAGTCGGAGCGATTCGCAGCGGAGGAAGAACTGCGGGTCGTTCACGCGCACGTTTTTCTGATAGGTCGCCGTGCCATTGGTGAGCGAGAACGTGCCGCCGCCGCTCGCGACCACCTCGATGCCTTGCGCCCCCGTTCCGGCCTTCGCCGCGACGGGCGCGGTGGTGGAAGGGTTGAACAAGTTGTTCTGCGCGCCAGCGACGGCGATCCCGGCGAGCAGCGCAATAGGAAGGAAGGAGCGGGCGTTCATGGGTTCAGAGGCTTTGACAGGGAGAACCCTGCTCTTGAGATGTGCGTGGAGATTTCGTTCGAGATCGTGAGGAAAGAGTCCGCCTGGCGAAACTCGAACCCGATGCCCGTCGTCAGGAAACTGCCGTCCGGCCGGGAGATGACCATGCGCCCGTCGGAGCTGGCTACCTTGCTGGCGGGGTCAATCAGGCACTTCGGCGCCTCGATGATGTAGTTCGTCACTGTGCCGGAGAGACCATGAGAATAGTTCTCCACGTGCAGGTCGCTCACGAGATATTTACCACCCGCGACTGGCTCGGCCGTTCGACCAAACATGACGGAGGTGGGCTGCCGGGCGTTATTTTCGTAGACCGGAATGCGGATGCCGCGCGCGAGGCCGCTGATGCCGGTCACGCTGGCCACCTTGTTTTGCAACGCGGCCACCGCGAGCGCCCTAGCGACGGAGGCCGGACCGTGGCGCTTCGACAGCACAAACGCCACGATGCCTGCGATGGCGAGCAAGCCAACACCCAGCACTATAAGTTTTGTCGGGCCGACAGTCATTTCGCGTGTTCTGCCACGACCGTTGCCCATTTCCCCTGAGCTTTCAAAATCATTTCCACGAGCTCGCGCACACAGCCGTTGCCGCCCGTGGCCTTCGTGACGAAGTGCGCGAGCGCCTTCGCCTCCGGCCGTCCGTCCGACGGAGCAATCGCCAACCCCACGCGCCGCAGCACGCCGAGGTCCACGATGTCATCGCCGACGAAACACGCGGCGGCCCAACCCAGCCCGGTCTCCGCGAGGATGCGTTCGACAGCGGGCACCTTCCCGTCGCGCGTCTGCACGATGAAGTCCGTCTTCAGCTCCTCGCCGCGCCGCGTGGTGATGGCCGAGGGCCGCGCGGAAACCCAACCGACCTTCAGCCCCGCGTGCGACGCGAGCCGCTGCGCGAGGCCGTCGTGGACATGGAAGCGTTTGAACTCGCCCTCGCTTGTGATGTAGATGGCCCCGTCCGTGAGCACCCCGTCCACGTCGAAGAGGAGAAGCTTGATGCGCTTGAGGCGGACGCGGAGCTGAGGAGGATTAAGCTTGGGCATGGCTACGGGGCGAACTTGGGGACGTTCATCAACGAACCGCAGCGCGCACCTTCAGAAACCCCTTCAACAACCCCGCCATCTCCGCCAGCGGAATCATGTTCGGCCCGTCGCTCATCGCCTTATCCGGGTCCGGGTGTGTCTCGATGAAGAGGCCGTCCACGCCGGCGGTGAGGGCGCAGCGCGCGAGCAACGGCGCGAACTCCCGCTGGCCAATCGTGCGGTCGCCGCCCGCGCCGGGCTGCTGCACCGAGTGCGTGGCGTCGAAGACCACCGGGCAGCCGGTCTGCTTGAGCACGGGGATGGCGCGCATGTCCGAGACGAGGTTGTTGTAGCCGAAGGTCGTGCCGCGCTCCGTCACGAGCAGTTTCGAGCCGCCCGCCAGCTTCGCCTTCTCCACCACGCGGCCCATCTCCGGCGGCGAGAGGAACTGGCCTTTCTTCAAGTTCACAATCTTCCCGGTCGCCACCGCCGCCTCGATCAAGTCCGTCTGCCGGCAGAGGAAGGCGGGGATTTGCAGAATGTCCACGAACTCACCGGCCGCTCGCGCCTGCTCCTCCGTGTGGACGTCCGTGATGACCGGCACGCCGAGCTGCGTGCGGATGCGCTCCAGCACCGCGAGGCCGTCGGCGAGGCCGGGGCCGCGGAAGGCCTTGCCGGAGGTGCGGTTGGCCTTGTCGTAGCTGGCCTTGAAGACGTAGGTGATGCCCAGCCGCGCGCAGACTTTCTGCAAGTGCCGCGCGACCTCCAAGCACAGCGCCTCGCTCTCAATCACGCATGGCCCCGCGAGCAGGAAGAGCCGTTGGCGCGCCGCGAGTGTCTTCCAAAGTGAATCAGTGGTGTTCCGCACGCGGAGTTTGT
>CAMBZO010000165.1 GCA_945872195.1 Akkermansia muciniphila
AATCGCCTCGTTCACCAGTAGCACCGGCACGTTGCGGCGGATGGGGTAAAGCACTTTCCCATCCGCGCGCATCAGCCCGACGTCCAGCTTCACCGTGACCGGCTGGCCTGCCCTGTTGCGCAACTCGCCTGTGATGACCTGTGCATTGAGACGTTCCACAAGTGCGGTTTCAGCAAGAGCAAGTGCCTGCTGCGTCTCCGGGCAGCGCAGCATTTGAAGCAGTTCAGGAGTCATGTGTTGCGCGACGAAACTACGATTACCGCGCCCCGCGGGGAACAGCCAATTTCACGTTGCTGAGTCGCATCCTGCTCACCGCAGCGGCTCCGGCGTTCTTTTCCATAGCACTTTCGAAGTGTTTCCGTTTGCTAACGCCGCCGCCTTTTGGCAATTGAAACACACCGATGAGACGACTTGCTCTGACTCTGCTGCTGTGTTGCGCGGTGTTGTTGATGGCCTGCCGTGAGAAGCCGCCGGCCGCGCCCACACCGAAGTCCGCCGCGCCCGCCGGGCCGGTCTTCCGCCTGCACTTCGCCGGTCTCGACAGTCTCGCCACCGGCACGAACACCGCCCGGCTCAACGATCTTCTCAACAACCCCGAGGCCGTCGCCACGCGCAAACAGCTGCATGACCGGCTGGCGCAGACGCTGCCGGACGTGCTCTTCGGCCCCGATGCGGCGCGCACCAATCGCAGCGCGCTGCTGCGTCCGCTGCTTGGCGAGCTGGCGGCTAGCAAGTTCCTCTTCGAGACGCACGACGAACGTGCCGCGAGCTGGGTGCTCACCGTCTTCCTCAACGCCGAGCGCCGCGCACGGTGGAGCACGAACCTCTGGCAGTCCGCGGATTCCACGCCGGTTGTCTTACCCGCAGTCGGTGGCCAAGGCAGCGCGTGGAGCACGAAATCCAAGTCGGGCCACTTCCTCACGGTCGCGTTGTTCGAGGATTGTTTGATGGTCGGCAAGAGTGCGGCCGGCGCTCCCCTCTTCGGCGGTGCGAAGACGGGTCCCCATCCCGCGCTGTCAACGAACATGCTCGACCTCACAATGGATTTGCCGCGATTGCGGGCGGCGCTCGATTTGCCGGCGAGCGTTGCCTGGCCGCACTTCTCCATGAGCGTCACCGCGAAGGGCGAGGCGCTCCGCAGTGAGGCCACGCTAAAGTTCGCCAACGCCACGCCGTGGCAGCTCGCCGCGTTCCGCCTGCCCACCAACTCCGTGCGCGACCCGCTCATCAGCTTCACGGCGGTGCAGGGCTTCGGCGACTGGCTGGTGCGCTTGCCGGAGTTCAAGGCGTGGGGATTGAAATCCGTGCCCAACCAGCTCTTCACTTGGGCGCGCTCGGACATTCCCTACAACCTCCACGCTGCCGCGCCCATGCCCGACGCATCGAACACCGTGGTCCGCCTCGCGCCGCACGCGCTGCACACACTCGGCACGAACGTGGCGAAGGCGGGCCTCGGACGCATCGCGTTCACGACGAACCGCACGGAGTTGGGCTGGGTCGGGATGCCCATCCTAGTGCCCTTCGTCCGCCCCGCGCCGGAACCCGCCGACGACTTTCTCCTGTTCGGCAGCATGGCTGGCATCATCCCCAGCGGGCCGAATACGAACCCGCCGCCCGCTGAGTTGTTGAACCAGTTCCTCCCGCGCACGAACCTCGTCTACTACGACTGGGAAATCACCGAGGCCAAGCTCGCGCAGTGGGTGCCTATCTTCCAACTCTCGGCGATGATGTCAGCCACGCCGTCGTTCCCCGGGGCGGCGGCGGCGCATGCGTGGCTCCGTGCGGTGTCGCCCAAACTCGCCAACACGATAACGGAAGTCACCGCGGCTTCTCCGACCGACCTCCGCGCCGTGCGCCGCTCGGACCTCGGCCTCACCGCCATCGAACTCGCCCTGCTCGCGCGCTGGCTGGACAACCCGGCGTTCCCCGCCTTCGCCTATCCGACGAACGCGATGCCGAGGATGCCGGGCAGCCCGTAGCCGCAGGCTTCAGCCTGCGCTTCAACCAACTCCGATGCGCAACTTGAAGGTTGCGACTACGGAAGGCCCCTCAGCTTTTTCTTCCGCCGGTCCACATCGCTCGCTACGTTTGCCCCATGCT
This sequence comes from Akkermansia muciniphila, assembly GCA_945872195.1. Lineage (GTDB taxonomy): Bacteria > Verrucomicrobiota > Verrucomicrobiia > Limisphaerales > SXTU01 > SXTU01. Next base: position 2,101 of record CAMBZO010000165.1, read on the forward strand.
GAAACTCGGCGTCAACATTGACCACGTCGCCACCGTCCGCGAGGCGCGCTATCAGGGGCGCGGCTTTGGTGAGCCTTGCCCAGTCGCAGCCGCGCTTATGTGCGAAGCGGCGGGCGCGCACGGCATCACAGCCCATCTGCGCGAGGACCGCCGGCACATTCAAGACCGCGATGTCGTCGCGCTGCGGAAGAAGATTTCTACCCGGCTGAATCTCGAGCTGGCCAACTCCGAGGATATCATCCGCATCGCGCTCAAGCTCAAGCCCGCCATCGTTTGCCTCGTGCCCGAGCGTCGGCAGGAAGTCACCACCGAGGGCGGCCTCGATGTCGAAGGCAATCTCGCTGCGCTCAAGCGGACGTGTCGGCGCATGAACGACGCGGGCATCGCGGTCAGCCTCTTCATCGCGCCCGACCCGATTCAAGTCGCCGCCGCCGCGATGGTGGGCAGCCAATTCATCGAGCTGCACACGGGCGCTTACGCCGAGTGCTTCGGCCAGGCCCGCGCGCGCCAGGCCGAGCTGAAGCGCCTCGCCGCCGCCGCCGCGCAAGCCCACGAGCTGGGCCTGCAAGTCAACGCCGGCCACGGCCTGAACTGCGCGAACGTCCCGCCGCTGCTGGCCGTCGTGCCGCACCTCATCGAGCTCAACATCGGCCACAGCATCATCAGCCGCAGCCTCACCGTCGGCCTCGCCAAGGCGGTGAAGGAGATGCTGGCGGTGATGAGGTAGTCTTAGCCGCTGCGGAGGGCGTCCGCGCTCCGGTTCACTTCACGCCCTTGCCCGTGTCGAGGAAGTCCAGCCCTTGCTCCAGCCACTTCGCCGGCGGGAGGTTGTGCCCCACGCCGGGCGCTTCGAGGTAGAGCACGTTGGCGAAGCCTTCCTTCTTGAAGCCCTGCTCAAAGACCGCCTTCGTCCCCGCGCGGTTGAAATCCTTCTCGCCCGTCACCAGCGCGTAGCGGCAGAACTTCTTGGCGATGGCCAGCACCTCGTCGTCCGGGATGAAGTTCGCGCCGAGTGTGTTCTTGCCGTCGCCCGCCGGGATGTCTTCGTAGAAGTTCACGCCCATGAACGGAATCGTGCCGCTGAACATGTCCGCGTAGGCCACGCCCACCATGCTCGCCACGCGCCCGCCGCCCGAGTGGCCGCTCACATACACGCGCCGCCCGTCCACGTTGAAGCGCGCGCGTAGCCCGTGGTTGGCGGCCACAGCGAGGCGCACGCGGTCGAAGAGGTTGCGCGGGTTGCCGGCCTTGAGCGCACCGATGAAGAGAAGTTTTCGCGCCGCGAGCACCGGCTCCCAGTCGGCGGGGATGGCCGCAGTGTCACCGGGTGAAATCCAGATGAACACGCCCCACTTGTCCGCGTGCTGGTAGGTGGCCGGGACGAGGAGTTGGAACTTCTCCTTCGCGAGGTCAAGCGGGGCGGGGTTTTCGACCGAGTGCAGCCGCCACTTCACTTCGTCCGGCTCGGCCTGCTGGGGCAGCGCGGTGAACGACACGGTGCTCTTGCCAGCGGTGAAAGGCGGGAGGCCGGCGGCCCCGCTCACTCCGGCGAGCCAGCCCATGAGAAACAGGAAGGCGGATTGACCGGCGAACGAGCGGCGGGAGAGAGTCAGGAGTTTCATGGATGGCGGGTGTCGGCTGGCTGGCGAAGCTACCGGCCCGTTGACCGAAGCAAAATGATTTTCCGCCCACTGAACTCGCTGACCGTCGGACGCCTCGCCGTCGCGCTGTGGCTTACCTGCCTGCTCGGGCCGGGGCTATCGGCCCAGCAATCCGCCACGAACCAGACCCGCCCGAACATCGTCATCATCCTCGCCGACGATTTGGGCTGGGGAGACTTGAGTTGCTACGGGCAGAAGAAGTTTTCCACGCCGAACCTCGACCGCCTCGCCAGCGAGGGGATGCGTTTCACGCAAGCCTACGCGGGTAGCCCCAGCGGTGCGGCCTCCCGAGGGACGCTCTTCACGGGCAAGCACACTGGCCACGCGCGCATCCGCGGCAACTACGGGCCGGACGGCCACCCGGTCGCGTTGCGCGGCGAGGACGCGACGCTCACGGAGGTGCTCAAGCGCGCGGGCTACCACACCGGCGTCATCGGCAAGTGGGGTCTCGGCGGCGACGGCACGTCGGGAATGCCGGAGAAGAAGGGCGTGGACCAATGGCTCGGGTTGCTCGAACTGCGGCACGCGACGAACCAGTTCCCCGCCGTGGTCGCGCGGCACGACCCGTTGCAGCGGCTCTTCAACGACCCCGTCTTGTATCCGACCACTTACTACCTGCCCATTTTCGTGAACGCGAATGGCCTGCAGGCCGACCACACGCAAGACCTGTTCACCAGAGGCGCGTCGAACTACTTCGCCAAGTTCTCTCCTGCGGAGTTCAACAAGTTTCGCCCCCTCTTCCTGCACCTCGCGTTCACGCTGCCCAACGCGGGCGAGGAGGCGGGCACCAACGTGCCGACGAAGTATCTCGGCAGCCCGGCACGATTCGCTTCGGAGAAGTGGCCCGCTGCGGAGCAGCGCAAGGCCGCCGCCATCGCGCATCTCGACGCCTCGGTGGGTCAGCTCCTGAAGCAACTCGACGACCCGAAGTTCGCCGAGCACACCGTTATTCTCCTCACCAGCGACAACGCAGCGCAGAAAGATGGTCTGTGTGACCCCGCGTTTTTTCGCAGCAACGGCCCGTTCCGAGGCGCGAAGGGCGACCTCACCGAAGGCGGCCTGCGCGTGCCGCTGCTCGTGCGCTGGCCGAAACACATCAAACCCGGCACGACCAACGACCAACCTGTTGCGCATTGGGATTTGTTAGCGACCGTCGCTGAACTGGCCGGGGTGAAGGACGCGCCTGCGACCGACGGCATCTCACTCGTGCCAGCACTCCTCGGTCAGCCGCAGAAGGCGAAGCGCGAGTTCCTCTACTGGGAAAGCCATACGCCGCAGTTTCAGCAAGCCCTTCGCGTCGCCGACTGGAAGGTGTTCCGGGCCAAGCCCGACGCGCCGCTGGAGCTGTTCCACCTGGTGCGGGACCCCGGCGAGACCCGTAACGTCGCCGCCGATTATCCTGCCGTGGTGAAGCACATAGAAACCTTCCTCAAGTCCGCGCGGACGGAGAGCAACGTGTGGGAAGTGGAGAAGAAGTAGGGCGTGCGGGGAAACGTTCAACGCTCAACGTTCAACTTTGAACGTCCACGGAGCCGACGGTGGCTGGCAGCCGTGCGGGTTCAACACCCTTTCAACTTTCAGCTTTCACCTCTGCCCCTCACCCGAGCCCCTGCTTGCGCTTCACAATCCACTCCGTGCCGAGCGTCTGGAGCGTCTTGGGCTTCAGCCATTTCTCGGCGAGCGGGAAGATGACGCGCTCCTCGCGGTCGAAGTGCTGGCGGGAAATGACGACCGCTCCGTGGAGGAGTTTCTTGGCCTTCTTCAAATCGCGGCACAAGCGCACCTGAGCGAGCATCGCTTCGATGTGCTCGTGCTCCGCGTGAATCGCCTCGTTCTGGCCGAGCTGGTCGAGACAATGGGCCAGCGGCTCCATGACGAGCTCGTCCTCCACCTTGCCGTGAGCCTCCTGCATGGCGTCGAGCACGCCGGCCAGCGCACGGACTTCGCCCAACGTCTTCAGCTTCGGGGTCGTGCGCTCCACGTAGTCGAAGAGGTTGTGGAAGACGACGTGTTCGGCGAGCAGGGCGTCGGTGATTTTCATTGGCGTGTCAGACTGGCCGGGCTGGCTGGCTGTTCAATTGCGCGCGTGCCGGCGACTTGCAGTCGCCGTCGGTGGGCCACAGCAGCACATACCCGCCTCAATGAATGAACCCACAACTCGGCGGCTGCAAGCCGCCGGCAAGGGCTACTGGTAGTTCTCCATCCCCACGCACGAGCATACGAGGTTGCGGTCGCCGAAGACGTTGTCCACGCGGGCCACGGGCGGCCAGAACTTGTAGTCCACGAGGCTCTTCACGGGGAAGGCGGCTTGCTCGCGCGTGTAGGGGCGGTTCCACTCGCCAGCGATTTGGTCGGCGGTGTGGGGCGCGCCTTTGAGAAGGTTGTTCGCCTTGTCGGCCTTGCCCGTTTCCACGGCGGTCATCTCGCCGTGGATGGCGATCATCGCGTCGCAGAAGCGGTCCAGCTCGCACTTGGGTTCGCTCTCGGTCG
>CAMBZO010000166.1 GCA_945872195.1 Akkermansia muciniphila
TGGTGACTTGCATCGGGAGTTTATCAGGGTTGCTTCGGCGCAGCCGGCTTCAACGGCTCGCGGTTCAAAAGGATGCGCAGTTCGCGCGGCGTCCCATCGGTGCGCTCGACGATGAAATACTTCTCCTGCGCGTTGCCGAGGACGGCGGCCATCGTCTCGGTCAGGCGGCGGTCGCGGAAGAGCTGCGGGTTGCTGGTGAACTCCGGCAGGCGCGCGAGGAAGTAGTCCGCGTCGGCCTTGGCGGATTGCACGATGCGCGTGGCATCAGCGCGGCCCGCGTTGCGGATGGCGTCGGCCTCAGCCTCGGCCTTGGTGCGGGTGGTGTTGGCGTCACCTTCGGCGGTGTTGACAGCCTTGCGCTTGTCGTTCTCGGCCTCGAGCACGGCGTCGAAGGCGGCCTTCACCTGGCGGGGCGGGATGGCGACGACATCGCAGCCGCGCGGGTCGAACTCGATGCCGAGGTTCTGCGCCGTGACGAGCGCTTGCACGCGGGTCATGAGCTTCCCCTTGAAACCGGCGATGTCCTGCCGCGTGGCTTTGTCCACGGTGAACTGGCCGGAGGCGTGGTGGAGCGCGTTGTTCAGCGCGTTCTGCACGAGGTTCGAGACGGCGGCGAACTGGAACACATACGCCTCGGGGTCGCTGATGCGGTAACGCAGCGTGGCCTTGACGTGCATGATGTTGCCGTCGGCGGTGAGCGTGTAGCCGTCAGCGGCGGGATTGAGCGTGGCCCCGGCGGGCGGCTCCTGGCCGGCGAGTTCCTGCTGCGGCGTCACCGGATACCAGCCCGCGCTGGAGATGACGGTGTGGACCTGATCTTTTGGGATTTTGACAATCTCGTTGATCGGAAACGGGAAGGACCAGTGAAGGCCGGGCTTGAGCAACGCGGCCTCGCCTTTGCCGGTGGACGCGCCGAAGAGGAGCTTGATGGCGACTTCCTGCGGGCCAACGGTGAAAATGCCGGAGGCGAAGAAGAGCACGATGAGGCCCGCCATCACGACGCGGACGACGAGGAAGCTGCTCTTCAGCGCGTCGGACAGCGCCTGCGTGCTGGAGTCCTCCATCGGCGCTTCGGGCGTCGGCACAGGCGCGTCGCCGGGGCCGTGGGAGTGAGAATGCGCGTGATCGTCCGGCCCCGGCCCGTGGCTGTGGCTGGGGTCGTTCGGCCCGTGGGAGTGGGAATGGTCGTGGTCGCTCATGACAGGCGGCTTACTTGGTGCCCGCGGGGCGAACGAGGGAGTTGGTGGAGCGGAGCAGGTCGAAGGGCGAGGAGTTCTGATCGAGAATCAGCGTGGTCCGCTCCTTCGCGATGGCTTCCATCGAGGCGAGCTTCTGGAGGAACACAGCGAGCTCCTTGTTTTGCTCCAGCGTCTTGTAGGCCTTCGCGGCTTCCTTCTCGGCCTCGCCCCGACTGCGCGTGGCCGCAGCCTCGGCGTCGGCGAGTTTCTCGCTGCGTTCGCGCTCGGCGCTGGAGCGAATCTTGGTGGCATCGCGGTCGCCTTCACCCTCGAACTGCTTCACGAGGCGCTGGCGCTCTTCCTTCATGCGCTCAAAGACCTTCTGCGTGACGCTCTCGGGGAAGCCGAGGCGCTTGATGCCGAGGGATTTCACCTCCAGGCCGAACTTTTCCTTCGCCGTGCCGGCCACCTGCAAGAGCATCTCCTTTTCGATTTCATCGAACTTGAGCTTGGCGGGGTCGGTGTTGATGAAGTCGCTGAAGTTGTGCGTGCCCACGGTGGCGTTCTTGGCGCTGCGCACGAGGCTCTCGAGATTGCGCTTCGCGTCGTCCACGCCGCCGGGGAAGCTGCGGTTGAACTTTTGCGGTTCGGTGATGCGCCAGCCGACATAGACGAGCACGAGGATGTTGCGCTGGTCGAGGGTCATGGCCTCCTCGAACTTGCCCTCGAAGTTATGCACGCGGGCGTCGAAGCGGTGGACCTTCTGGATGGGCCACGGGAGCTTGAAGCGGAGGCCGGGCTTGATGACCGCCTCGTCCGCCTTGCCGAAGGTGGTGAGGAAGGCGACCTCGCTCTCGCGCACCTGAAAGAGGAACGAGATGGAGCCAAAGATGAGGAGGATGACGAGGCCGACGACGAAGGTTACGGGGTTGCGCATAGTCAGTGGGTCAGAAAGTGGCGAGGTGGATTATTTCTTCGCGGGGATTTCCAGGTTCAAGAGGTCCTCGCGAATCTTGTCCTCGAGGTTGAGCTGAATCATCTCCTGCGCGTTGGTCGTGGCGATGATGTATTTGCGGGACTTGGCAATGGCCTTGGCGTAGGTCTGCAAATAAATCCGCTGCGGATAAACCGTCGGCGCGGCGTCGAAGGCAGCCATCTGATGCTCGAACTGCGCGCCAATCGCGCCAGCCTCGGCCACGCGCCGAACCGCGAAGGCCGCTGCGGTGTCCTTCACCTTTTGCGCCTCACCCTCGGCCATCGCGGTGGATTTAGTCGCCTCGCCTTTGGCCGCAAGGGTCTTGGCTTCGCGCGTCTGCTGTGCGCCGATGACGGCCTCGAACGCCTCGGCCACGCTCACCGGCGGGTGCACGTCCTGCAAGCCGACGAAGAGGATGTCCACGCCCAACTGCGCGTCATCGGCGGACTTCTGGATGTTCGCCCGGAGCGCCTCGGCGGACTTCTTCCGGCCCACGGACATGAACTCGAAGAAATCCACACTCACGAGATGACGGACGACCTCGCGGGTCGCGATGCGCTCCAGCAGTTCGTTCGGGTTCGCGTGGTTGCGCGCCCAGGCAACGATGTCCTTGATTTGATACTGCACCGGGACGCTGGCGGTGATGAGGTTGGCGGGCGGCGCGGACTTCTCCCCGGCGGCGTTGGTGTTCGAGGCGCTGTCCTGTTCTTTGTTCGCGACGGGCAGGTTGAACTCCTCTTTGTAATGGCTCTTGGTCCAGACAATCGTGTTGTCCGCTGTCGTGCCGCCGTGGTCGTCGTCCTTGGTCACGACGCCAACGGTGAAGGTCTGAATGCGGTGGGATTGGAAGCGATACACGGAGTCAATCGGCCACGGGCACTTCAGATGGAAGCCGGGGTTCAGGGCCGTGGTCCCGACCGGTTTTCCGCAGCGCTCCAGCAACGCCTGCTCGTCCGGCTCGATGAAGACGAAGCTGGTGGAAAGCCACAGCAGGCCGGACTGAATCAGCAGCAGCCAGACAAAGGATTTTTGCAGGAACTGGAAGAACCACGTCTCGGAGACCTTGAAGCCGAACTGGTAGTCCAGCGCTTGCGCCGCCGTGGTGAAGACGCTCTCGGGCTGGCCCAGCAGACCGACGAGGCGACTCTCGTAAAGGACGCGGGCCGCTTGGCCGCGGACGCGGGGACGATAAATTTCGAGGATGAGCGTGAAGAGGTTTTCGACCGCCGCGAGCGCGAGAATCACGCACAAGGCGCGGGCGATGAAGATGTCCACCTTCGAGTGGCCGAAGTGAATCGCCACGATGCCCGCCGCGGCGAGCAGGCTCAGATACGCGCCGAGCAACAGGTAACTGCCGGCGGGTTGCAGCAACCGCTGGCCTTCCAGCCGCGCCACGTTGACCGAGTAGCGGCCGGGGAGGAATTGCAGGAAGAAGAGGAAGCCGAAGAACGCCGCCATCATCGGCAGGGAGTTGCGCACCTCGCGCGCGTCGGGATTGAGCACCTGCTTGCCGAGCCACCAGGCCGCCGCCACTTGCAGCACCAGCAGCACGAGGCAGAACGCCGGCACCAGCCAACGCTCGAACTGCTCGCGGGCACGCCGCGCCGGGAAGGCTTCCGCGTCCGTGCCGTCGAAGAGTGTTGTGCTGCGCGCGGACTTGGCCAGCTCGTCGAGTTCGAGCTTCTCCAGCTTCTCGCGTGCCTCCATCCGCATCTGGAAGTAGCTGAACAGCGCGACGAGGAAGCCCAGCCCCAGGAAGACGCTGACCACTTCGTCCGCGTAGGACGCCGTCGAGCGCGCGATATACGTGCCTAAGCCGGCGGCGGCGAGGGCGATGAGTAGGTTGACCAGCCCGGTAGGTTTCAAGTTGCGTTCCATCAGATCAACTCAGCTCACGGTCTTCAAACAATATCAGCGCGACGGCCAGCGACGCGCCCAAATAGCCGACCACATACCCGGTGGCCTTGCCCACGTAGCCCCAGACGCCCGCGATCGCGTGCGACCGGGTGCCTTCAATCGCATCCGCCAGCCAGAACAACTGCCAGTTCGGGAGGACCGTGTGAAACACCGTCGCCCACCACGAACCCGCCTCCGCGCGCTTGCCAAAAAGGTAGTCGCTCATCAATCCGAGCAGAAACAACCCTGTGCAAATCACCAGCGTCGGCACCACGTCGTAGCGCGTCGAGCAGGCCAGCGCCAAGCCTGCCAGGAGCAGCAGCGCCAGCAGCACCAGCACGCACGCGGGCAGCAGCCGCCAGTCCACTTTATACATGCCCGGTTCGGACGCGCCACCCGGCCGAGTGAGCTCCACGAAGAAGGCCAGCACAACGAACGCGACGGTTGTCAGCACCGTGAAGAACAGCACCGCGTCCGACACGAAGGGTCGGCGCAGGAAGTAGTTGGTGAACCCAGCCAGCACGTAAGCCAGAGCCACGGCCCCGAAATATATTCCCGTCCCGACCAAGTCCGCCTCGCCGTAGGCATCGAAGGCCATGCGGCTCGCCAGCAGGGTTGCCAGCGTGTTGACGTAGGCCAGCACCACCAGCGCCGCCGCCAGCCCGCAGTATTTGGCCAGCAGGAACTTCGCGCGACCGACCGGCTTGGCCAGCACCGCCAGCGCCGTCCCCGTGCGAATCTCGTGCGCCACCGACGACGACGCGCTCAGGACCGCCACGAACAGACCAATCATGAGCATCACCGCCAGCGCGCTGTCCTTCACCATCTTGCCGTCCTCGCCCATGGCGAAGTAAGGAACGGCCGCCAAGAACACGATGAACAGGGAGGACAAGGTCGTGAGCAGCAGAAAAATCGGCTGCCGAACCAGTTCCATGAAAGCATTCGCCGCTATGGTATTGAACTGTCGCATTCGTTTAGTGAGGCGGGATATTACGGATGAACCGCAACTTGGCAACCCCCTGATTCAGAATCCATCGCCCCGGGAAAACCTGCTTGCGTTCCCTTTTTGCACAACTACCCTCACCCTGCTTCTGGACGCTTAGCTCAGTGGTAGAGCATTACCTTCACACGGTAGGGGTCGCTGGTTCAATCCCAGCAGCGTCTACCAAACAGATTCATGGCTTCTTGCTTGGGCAACTTAGGTGAAGCGTCCCGGCATCAGGGTTCTGGCGGTAGTTCCACCTCGCTGACACTTACGCTTCCCCCTGAATGAGCCGGAAACTACCGGGGTCAAACGCACCGCTTATGCCGCTGAAGATCCATTACGCCGTGCTGTTTTTCGTCGCGCTGCTGCTTGCCGCGCCGCCCGCCCGGGCCGCTGTGTTCAGCGCCAAACCCGCCCCGGTGGACTTCAACCGGGACATCCGGCCCATCATGTCGGACACGTGTTTCAAGTGCCACGGCTTCGACGACAAGGCACGCAAGGGCAAGCTCCGCCTCGACCTCCGCGAGGAAGCGCTGAAGGCCGGCACCTCCGGCAAACCTGCCATCGTCCCCGGCAAGCCGGAGAAGTCCGCCATCATCGCGCGCCTCTTCACGAAAGACGCCGACGACCTCATGCCCCCGCCGTCCGCGCACAAGGAAATCACGCCTGCGCAGAAGGAGCTGTTCCGCCGCTGGGTGGCCGAGGGCGCGAAGTATGCGGGGCACTGGGCGTTCGACGCCGTCGTGCAGCCGCCGGTGCCGAAGCTGGACCCGAAAGTAATTAGCAAGGAAGTGATGAGTAAGGGCAGCGGGGCCACGAAGTCCGGCGGCACACTTCTGACTCCATCACTCATTACGTCTCCCCCCAACTCCATCGACGCCTTCCTGGCCGCAAAGCTCGAGGCCGAGAAACTCAAGTTCCAGCCCGAAGCCCCGCGCGAAGTGTTGTTCCGCCGGATCACACTCGCGCTCAGCGGCCTGCCGCCGACTCTCGCCGAGGCGGATGCCTTCCTCGCCGACAAATCCCCACGCGCCTACGAACTCGTCGTGGACCGCCTCCTCGCCTCCCCGCACTTCGGCGAGCGCGTCGCCGTCCCGTGGCTGGACCTCGCGCGCCACTCCGACTCGGCGGGTTATCACAACGACTCCCTGCGCGAGACCTGGCTGTGGCGCGATTGGGTCGTGCGCGC
>CAMBZO010000167.1 GCA_945872195.1 Akkermansia muciniphila
AGTCCGGCGACGCGCGCGAGCCAGTCGTCGTTGATGGCGAGGTTCAAGCCGCCCTTGCCCTTGAGCGGGTTGTTGCCGTTGTAGAGGTTCGCCGAGACGAGGGTGCGGAAGGGCGCGAGCGCCTCGGCTCCCGCGAGATCCACGAGCCATGCGGGTGCTCCGGGCGACCACACAGTTAAGCCGCCGGCTTCCTTCGTCGCAGCGTCCACGACCTGCGCTTGGGCGCGGAAGGCCAAAGCACTTTGCAAGGCGGGCAGCTCCTTCCGCACGCGCTCGCGGAGCTGCGCGTCGGCAATCTGTTTCAACTGCGCAGTGATGTCGGCGGCCTTGCCTTCCACTTGCGCTCGCAGCACTGCCCGCACGGCGGGCACGTCCTCGGAAGGCGTCGGCGCGATGATGCGCGAGGCGAGCACGCGGCTGTGGTGGACGGTGTTGGTCGCGACCTTCGCGTCCTTCGGGAACTCGATGGTCTGCGGGCCGCCGGTCTGCGGGTTCGGCTCGTAGAGCGGCGCGCCGGTGCTGGCGACGGTCACGCGGATGCGATGGCCCCGGTTGAAGATGATGCTCGTCCAGCCCACATCGAAGGCGAGCAGCGCCGGCTCGCCGGGCTTCAGCAGCTTCTCGTGGTCGAAGCCCTCGCGGTAGCGGGCACGACGCGGGTAATCCATGAGCAGCATCGAGCGACCGTCGGGATACACATCGCTCACGCGCACGAGGAAGTCGGTGTCACGTGCCGTTGAGCTGACCCACAGCTCCACCTTCACGAGGCCGGTCCACTCCGTCGGCTCGGCCAGCGGCTCCGTGGTGAAGCTGCGCACCTCCGCCTGCGACTCAAAGGGCCGCGCGTCCTTCGCGCCGGGGAAGCCCGTGCCGGGAATGCTCATCGGGTGGAACGGGTCGCTGACGTAGCTCGTGGAGGACTTCGCGGCGGTGGGCGCAGCGGTGGAGAGGCGTCCATTCTCATTGAGGAAGAAGCTCTGCGCCGTCGCGTGCGGTGGCCAATCCAACGCGGTGCGCCACTCGTTGCCCGGTGCGTTGGTCTCGCCGGTCGCACCCATGACGTAATACTTCACCGTGGGGGCCTGCATCACGCCGTTGTTCGTGCCCTTGAGGTGGTGGTTGAACCACGTCGTCATGTGGGCATACACGTCGAAGAAGGCGTTGGTCGGGTAGGTCAGCTCCGCAATCTTGTTCGACTTCGGATACCCGCCGTGGAGCCACGGGCCGATGATGAGCTGCTGTTGCCCGCGCGAGTTCGGCCCCGCCTGATGCTGCCGCCCGATGAAGCTCATCACGGAGCCTTGGCACATGAAGTCATACCAGCTCCCGATGGTGAAGGCGGGCACGTTCATCTTCGGGAAGTGCAGCGAGCAATCCTCGTCGCGCCAGTAGCTGTCGTAGTGCGGGTGCGCGAACCACTCTTTGAGCAACGCGTCGTTGTGCGCAGGCACGCGAGCGACCTTGCCCATCGTCTTGAAGCGCTCGGGCCGCGTGACGCCGCCGATGCGGTAGCCCTCCTGATAAAGGCTCAAGCCCGTGTCCGTCATGTATTGCGCGACGAGGTGCGGCGGCTGGGTGATGGCGAGGAAGTTCTGCGCATAGCCGGCCTGCGACCCGCCATAGGTGCCGATCTTGCCCGTGCACCACGGCTGCGCCGCAAGCCACTCGCAGAGGTCGAACCCATCCTTCTGCTCGCCCCAGGCCAGCGCACGGTAGCCACGCCATTGGCCCTCGGAGAGTCCGGCGCCCCGGTAGTTCACCAGTGCGATGACGAAGCCACCTTCAGCAAACTTCGCCGCCGCCTTGCGCGAGCCGGCGGACCGGATGTCTGCATAACGCTGCTCGAAGATGGCGGGCCACGGTCCCTTGCCGAGTGGATGATATAGGTAGGCGGAGAGGTGCGTGCCATCGCGCATGGGAACCATCACGTGCTCCTCGCGCACCGCGCCGAGATCTACGGGCGCGTCGGCTGCGCGAAGTGGAATCAGGAAACAAAACAGCAGACCAAGGCAGCAGTTGCGGGAAATCATACGGGAGAGTGGGACGCATCGAAGGAAGTCGGCGTTCACTGTAGCGGCGGTCTGTGACCGCCGTCGGTTCAGTCAGGCGGACACGCGTGTCCTCCCACGGACTATTTCAAGTTGTCCGGGTTCAGCGCCTGCAAATCCTTCGGCAGGAAGATGCCGTCCTTGCGGATCAACTCGTCGTCGAACCACACCTCGCCGCCGCCCCATTCCTTGCGCTGGATGAGGACCATGTCCCAGTGGACGGCGGAGCGGTTGCCGTTGTCGCAGTCCTCGTAGGCCTGGCCGGGTGTGAAGTGCAGCGAGCCGGCGATCTTCTCGTCGAAGAGGATGTCGCACATCGGGGACTGGATGTAGGGGTTGAAGCCCAGCGCGAACTCGCCGACGTAGCGCGCACCGGCATCGGTGTCGAGAATCTCGTTGAGCCGCTTCTCGTTGGAGCCGCTGGCCTTGATGACTTTACCGTCTTTGAACTCAAGCCGGATGTTCTCGAACTTCGTGCCGCTGTAGAGCGTGGGGGTGTTGTATTGGATGACGCCGTTGGCGCTGGTCTTGACCGGACAGGAGAAGCACTCGCCGTCGGGGATGTTGCGGATGCCCTCGCACTTGCGCGCGCCGATGCCCTTGATGCTGAAGGTCAGGTCCGTGCCCGGGCCGGTGAGGCGGACGCGATCGGCGTTGGTCATGCGCTTCTCCAGAGGAATCATCGCCTTCGCCATCTTCCGATAGTCCATCGTGCAGACATCGAAGTAGAAATTCTCAAACGCCTCGGTGCTCATGTTCGCCGACTGCGCCATGCTGGGTGTGGGCCAGCGCAGGACGCACCACTTCGTCTTGTTCACGCGGTAATTCTGCACGGGGCGGAGAATCTTCGAGTAGAGCGCCAGCTTCTCGGTCGGCACGTCGGCGGACTCGGTGGCATTGTGCGCGCCGCGGATGGCGATGTAGGCAGCCATGTTCTTCATGCGCCGCAGCTCGATGTCGTGGACAAGCTTGGCGTGCTTCGCGTCCGTGGCCTTCAGCACCTCGCGCGTGATGCGGCTGTGGCGAACCTCGACGATGGGCGTCGCGCCCGCAGCCCGCACCGCGCGCATCAACTCGACAGTGAACTCGTCCGGCACATCAATCATGTCCAGGAGAACGTTCTCCCCTTTCTTCATGTCGGTGGAGTAGTTGACGAGCAGGTCGGCGAGCTTGGCGAAACGTGAGTCGGTCATAATGAGGAGGAGGTTAGTCAGGATGCAGCGCGGCTCCAAGTGGAAAGCGGGCGGGCAAAGACTGGGATGGCCCGAGCTGAATCTTGAGCGTCTCTCCCGGCCGCTGCACTTTCCGCTTTGAGCTTCCGCGCCACTTCGCCACCCTCTCCTGCACTTGAACGTCTGGCTCCAATCTGCGGACGCGGCGCTGTTCCGCTTCATCAACCAGTCGTTGAGCAACCCCCTCTTCGACTGGCTCATGCCCATCCTCAGTGGGAACAAGCTCTTCGTCCCGATGGTCTTGGTCGCGGCGGCCATGCTCATCTGGCGGCAGCGGACGAAGGGCGCGCTGTGCGTCGCCTTCGTCCTGCTCGTCGTGGCGCTGGGCGACCCGCTCATCATCAACTCCATCAAGCACGCCATCGCGCGCCCGCGCCCGTTCGTGCCGATGCCGGAGGCCATCACGCTCGCGGGTCGCACCGCGAGCTTCAGCATGCCGTCCGCGCACGCCGCGAACATGGCGGCCGTCGCGATGGTCGCCTTCCTCTTCTTCCGCCGGAGCTGGCGCTTCATGGTGCCGCTCGCCGCTGCCGTCGCTTTCTCCCGCGTCTATAACGGCGTCCACTACGTCAGCGACGTGCTCACCGGCGCGACGCTTGGTGCCGGCTATGCGGCGGTGATGGTGTGGGGACTGAATCGCACTTGGCACTGGGCCGGGCAGAAGTGGTTCCCCCTGTGGTGGGCGCAACTGCCGTCACTCTGTGAGGTTGACCTGCGACCCCCATGCTCCTCCACCCCAACGCAACCGGACGCCAACTTTCAACTTTCAACTTTCAACTTTCAACTCCTCTCCCTCCACTGGCTCCGCCTCGGCTACATTGTCATCGCAGTCTTCCTGCTCGCGCGCCTCGTTTACATCGGCGGCTCCACCATCGAGTTGAGCGAGGACGAAGCCTACCAATGGCAGTGGTCCAAGCACCCCGCGCTCGCCTACTACAGCAAGCCGCCGGGCATCGCCATCGCGCAGTGGGTCGGCACGCATCTGTGGGGCGACACCGCGTTCGGCGTGCGCTTCCTCGCCCCGTGCGTCACCGCGCTGATGTCCGTGCTGCTGCTGCGCTTCTTCGCCCGCGAAGCGACGGCCAAGCTCGGCCTCTTCGTCGTCCTCGCCGCCACCGCCACGCCGTTGATCTCCGTCGGTGCGGTATTGATGACGGTAGATTGCCTCTCCGTGCTGTTCTGGACGCTGGCGATGTTAAGCGGCTGGCAGGCCGTGCGAGGAGAGGAGCGCAGCCTTCAGGCCGCAGAAACGTCCGCTGCTCTTGGCGTATCCGGACACGATTCTTCCTCGGAACATTTCTGCGGCATGAATGCCGCGCTCCGCCCGTGGCTTTGGACTGGTCTTTGGCTCGCCCTCGGCTTCCTCTCGAAGAACACGAACGCCTTCCAACTCCTCTGCTTCGCCCTCTTCTTCTGGTGTTGTGGCGCGGCGCGGAAACAACTCCGCACCCCCGGCCCGTGGCTCGCGCTCGGCCTCGTCGCACTCGCCTTGCTGCCGCAACTCGTCTGGAACGCGCAGCACGGCTGGGCCACCCTTGAGCACCTGCACAACCGCGCCGGCCTCGCCCAAGCCTGGAAGTTCACGCCCAACTACCTGATTGATTTCGTCGTCGCCGAACTCGCCCTGCTGAACCCCGCCTTCCTCGCGCTCATCTTCGGCAGCGTGCTGACGACGCTCGCCGCCCTCCGGGCCGGCGATTTGCAATCGCCGCTCGTTGCAGCCAGCACCGCCGACGGCGATTACAAATCGCCGGCCCGGCACGCGGCGCTCCCGCTCTTCCTCCTCTGCATGAGCCTGCCGCTCTGCCTCGGCTACTTCCTCTACACCCTCCGCGCCCGCGTGCAGCCGAACTGGATTGTCCCCGCCGTCATCCCCCTGCTCTGCCTCGCCGCGCTCCAAGCCGACGCCTGCTGGCGACGCGGCATCCGCTCCGTGCGCGCGTGGTTTATCGCCGGCCTCGCGCTGGGCCTCCCGCTCGTCATCCTGCTCCACGACACCAACCTTACCGGCAAACTCTTCGGCACCCCGCTGCCGCCGAAGCTCGACCCGCTCAACCGCGTGCGCGGCTGGAAAGCCTTGGCCGAAACCGTCGAAGCCGAACGCCAGAAGGTCATCGCCGCCGAGGGCAAGCCCGTCTTCCTCATCGGCGCGCACTACGGCCTCACGAGTCTCCTCTCCTTCTACATCCCCGAGGCCAAGGCCGGCGTCCCGCACGCGCCCCTCGTCTTCTACCAATCCTCCGCGAAGCCCGAGAACCAATACGGCTTCTGGCCCGGTTACAGCACGCGACTCGGAGCCACCGCCCTCTACGTGCAGCAATTGAAAAAGGGCGCGCAACCCGAACCGCCGCCGGCCCGCCTCGCCGCCGAGTTCACGCGCATCGAGGACTTGGGCACCCGGGAAATCCAGTATCGCGGCCAGACGATTCACACCGTTCGGCTGCTCTTGTGCCGGGAGTTGAAGTGAAGCCCGGGACTCAAGTTTCATTCCCCGTCCGCGACTACGACCTCGCCGCCACGCTCGGCTCCGGCCAAGCCTTCCGTTGGCGGCAAGTCGACCATGCGTGGGAAGGCATCCTCAGCGGCCACCACTTCCGCCTCCGCCAAACGCCCACCGACATCTCCGCCGAACTCCTCGGCGCGTGCCGCACGCACCCCGCTCCCGACCTCCTCCGCCACTTCCTCCAACTCGACGCCGACCTCCCCCACATTCTCGCCACCTTCCCCGATGACGAACCGATGCGCGCCGCCGTCGCCGCGTGTCGCGGCCTGCGACTGCTGCGCCAGGAGCCGTGGGAATGCCTCGTCTCCTTCATCTGCTCCTCCACGAAGCAGATTGTGCAAATCCAGCAAATCATCGTGCTGCTTTGCGAACGGTTCGGGGAGCCAATCCCCGTAGGAGGCGACGCGAGCTTCGCCTTCCCCACCGCCGC
>CAMBZO010000168.1 GCA_945872195.1 Akkermansia muciniphila
CGGAAGACGGGCGCGTCGAGGTCCGCCTCGGCGCTCAACTCGCGCAGCTTGTAGAACGCGTCGTAGGCTTCCTTGAACTTGCCGCTTCGGTAGGCGAGGTCCACGTAGTTCGCGAGCGGCTGCACCTGCTGCTCGCCGGACTTCATCGCTTCCTGCGCGAGTTGCTCGGCTTTGACCTTGTCGCCAGCGGCGAAGTGGAGGCGGGCAAGACGGTCTTTGGGGATGCTGGTGGCTTTGGCCAACTGCTCCTTCGCGACGGCGAACTGGCCTTCCTTCAACGCGACGAGAATGCGCAGTTCGGCAACGGCTCCCGCGATGGAATTGGTGCTGGCGGTGGCGAGCAAAGCGGCCCCGCCGCCGTAGCCACCAGCAGGCGCGCTTTTCTTCGTGTCGGACTTCGGGGCGGAGACGGGAGCGGCGGGCGAGTTGGTGGGTGCGCGGACACTTACGTCCGCAATCGGCTTGGCTGGCGCGGGGGAAGCTGCGGACGTGGGCGTCCGCGCTTCTGTCGGAGGCGCATTCGTCGAAGGCTTCGTGTCCACAACAGGCTTCGCTGCCGGGGCATTCGTCGAAGGCTTGGGGGTGACTTTCTTCGCGAGCGCTTCGAGCGCGGCGATCTGGTTTTTGCCAGCCGTGATGTCACCCGTGTGCAACGACGCGAGGCCGAGCGCATGGAAGCGGCGAGCCTCGTGATCGTTGTTATCCGTGCGCTGGAGATAGACCGAGCCGCCGAGCGCGAGAAGTTCATCCCAGAGTTCGTAGCGCACGAGGGCCTCGAGGAGGCGCTGGTAGCCGTAGGTCGAGCTGCCCTTGGAAAGCGTGTTGAACTTCGGGTGGCGCGGCAGCTCGATCATGTTCTTCGCCAAGTCCACTGAGCGACGCACGGCCCCGATGTGGTTGAGGTCGCGGACGAGCCACTCGTTGTTGTGCGCGAAGTTGTGGATTTGGTCGGGCAGGACCGAGTTCCCCATCATGTAAGCGTGGTCCACGCGGGCGCTGGCTTCCTGCTGCCACGCGGCGTCCGAGTAACGCTTGAGCGCCGAGTAAGTGTGCCCGCTCATGTGCCACATGTGCGCGATGCCGGGCGCGGACGCACCGTCGTTCGAGGCGGAGACGAGGGCGTTGGTCGCGCGCGCGCCTTCGTCCCAAAGATGGATGCGATAGTGGTTCGCCGGGTGAAGCGGGTTCGCGGCGAGGATGGCATCGAGCAGCGCATCCACGTTCTTCTTGTCGCCGTAGGGGACTTTGCCGTTGTCCTGCCACATCAACAAGGCGAGGTAGGCCTTCGCCTCAAGGTCAGCCGGAAAGTCCTTCACGATCTTCTGGAGGGCGGCCTGATATGCCTTCCGGCGCTCCTTGTCGTCCTGCTTCTCGTCGCGGTAAAAAGTTGCGAGCGCGGTGATCCACTGCTGTTCGCGCGGGCTGACGCCGGCCTTGTATTTCTCGGCTGTCTGGATGAACTCCTTCGCACGCTTGGCGTTGTTCACGTTCGCCATCGCCATGCCCCAGTAGGCCGTGGCGCAGAAGGGATCGAGCGCGGCGACCTGCCTGAACGACCGTTCCGACTCGAAGTAGAAGAAGCCGTGGAGCTGGCCGATGCCCTGATTGAAAAACGCCTGCGCCTGCGGAGCCTTCGTGGTGATGGGGAATTGCACGTTGCTCATGCCGGGCATGAGGTGGGCCTTCTGGCGCGGACCCTCGTTGTAGGCGTCGCCGTGCTGGGACTGGCCGGCGGGCGTGTCGTGGTCCGCGCGGGCGGCGAGTGTGAACGCAAGGCAGGCGGCGAGGAACGGAAGGCGGCGGCGTTTCATTTGCTTAAGCGCGGACGGCCCGACGATCCGGACCATTCAGCGAGTGTCGGAGTATGCGCCTCGGGATGCGCCTGCGGCAAGCCTCAGGACAAAAGTCGTCGGGCGTAGGTGTCGGAGCGTAGCTAGATTGGGCCCTTGTAGCCGTAGCACTTGCCGTCGCCGCGATATTTGATGGAGTTGAGATTCTTCACTCCAGCGGGAGTTCGCGCACGGTGAACCCCAGCAGCAGCATCTGCACGGCGGCTCCCCGGATTGCCCCGCGCCCGCGCCTGCCAGAGCACGAGTATGACTATAGGGAATCCTGCTCATCGCGATTCTGTCACGCGACCGGCTTCCATGCGGAACATCACATCCGCCAGTTGCGCCGCCTCGTGCCGGCTGTGTGTGATGTGCAGCGCGGTGAGGCCGAGGTCCCGTTGCACGCGCTTGAGCAGGGCCGCCAGCTCATCGCGCAATTCCTCATCCAGCGCGGAGAGCGGTTCATCCAGCAGCAGCACACTCGGCTTCGCGGCCAGCGCGCGACCGAGCGCCACGCGTTGACGCTCGCCGCCGGAGAGGTGCTGCGGGAGCCGGTCCAGCAGGTGTGCGACGCCGAGGTGTTCGCCGAGTTCCTTCACCCGCGCGACAATCTCCTCCACGGGTCGCTTGCGAATGGCGAGCGCGAAGCCGATCTGCTCCCGCACGGTCATCGTCGGGAACATCGCGCCGTCCTGCGGGACGTAGCCGATGCCGCGCTCGCCCGGCGGCAGGTCCGTCACATCGCGCTCACCGATGAGGACGCGCCCGCCCGACGGCTGTCGCAGCCCGCAGAGGATTTCCAGCAACGTCGTCTTGCCGCAGCCGGTCCGGCCCATGAGCACAGCGTAGCTCCCCGTCGGCACGGAGAAGGAGACGCCCTCCAGCCGGAAGGTGCCTGCGTGCCACGAGAGGTTGTCGAAGCGAATTCCCGCTGACGGCTGACCTGCTGACGGCTCGCTCATACTTCCTCCCCCACCCATTTCACCGCCGCGAGCACGAGCATCGCGCACAGCACCATCAGCAGGCTCACGGCCACGGCGGCTTCGAGATTGCCCACGCTGAGTTCGAGCCAGACCGTCGTGGGCAGCACCTCGGTCTTCATCCGCGTCGCGCCGGCGAAGACGAGGATGGGGCCGAACTCACCGAGGCTCCGCGCCCACGCCACGCTCGCGGCGGCGAACATCCCGCGCCGCGCCGCCGGCAGCGTGACGAGCCAGACGGCTTGCGCGCGCGTGCAGCCCAGCGTCATCGCCACGTCCTCGGGCCGCGCGGACAAGTGGTCGAAGGTATGGCGCATCGTCCGCACCGCGAAGGCCGCGCCGATGGTGAACTGCGCCAAGACGACGCCGAAGACCGTGTAGGTGAACGGCACGAAGCCTTCGACGAACTGCCCAAATGGCGTCTGGAACAGAATCAGCAGGCACAACCCCATGACCATCGGCGGCAGCACGATGGGTATGTCCAGCGCGGCTTCGAGCCAGTGCTTGCCGGGGAAGCGCGCCCGCGCGAGCAGGTATCCCACGGGCACCGCCAGCAGCAGCGAGAGCAGCGCCGTGATGGTGCAGGTGATGAGGCTGAGGACAATCGAGTGCTGGATTTCCCGTTTGCCCAGCGCCTTCAGCAGATCCTCCGGTGAGCTGTAACTCGCCGTCGCGGTCAGCATCGCCACGAGGAAGAGCAGATACAGCCCCGCGACCACGCCAAGCGACACCCAGAAAGGAGACAGGCGTTGTCGAGGCGATGACATCGCCGCGAAGCTCAAAGTTCACCGGGCAAAGCTCAAGAGAAAAGGGGGCGGCCATTTGCGCCCGCTGCGGAAAGTTGGCTTGCCCCGGCAACATAGATCGCATACTTGGCTCTGCGTTTTTAGCATGACGATCTGAATCAGGCAACGTGAGCAACCCAACCCAACCAGTGCGGCTCGGCCTCGTCGGCTGCGGCGCGGAAGGCACGCGCAATGGCTGGAGTTCGCGCGGCTTACCCCGGCACGCTGACGGCGCACCGGCTTGATAATTTTCTAGTCATGAGCAACCCGTTGCCGCCGTTGGAATCCGAGAGCAAAGCTTGGGAAGCACTCCGCGCTTTCACCATCAGCGACCGCAGCCGGGGCGAGGATTATTACCGCAAGGGGCGCGTGCTCGGCCTGAGTTGCAGGGAAACCGGCACGCATTACCAGGCCGATGTCGAGGGCACGATGGTGTATGAGGTGAATTGGGAACTTGTGGATGGGGAATGGCTGGATGCCTGCACGTGCCCGCTCGAAGCAGGTTGCAAACACAGCTACGCCGCGCTCAAGGCGCTGCTCCTCAGCCCCACCAGCACGGAACGCGGAGTCGTGACTGCGGCGGGCGCACCCAAGCCCGCCACGAAGCCCGCGGCTGCCGTCAGCCCGCTCGCCGAGCAACTCCGCGCTGCCGTGGGCCGCGAGCTGACGCGGGATGAAATCGCCTTCCTCCGCAAGCTCCACGAACTCTTTTTGCGCGTGAGTTCTTACCGGATGGTGAACGT
The DNA here is from genome assembly GCA_945872195.1 of Akkermansia muciniphila. Classification (GTDB taxonomy): domain Bacteria; phylum Verrucomicrobiota; class Verrucomicrobiia; order Limisphaerales; family SXTU01; genus SXTU01. Next base: position 4,338 of record CAMBZO010000168.1, read on the forward strand.
GGTGGACTTCCAGGAACTCGGGCTGATGCCGCCCGCCAAGCCGCCTTATGAGCCGCTGAACATCTGGCCCTCTCCGCCCAAGGACGAACCCACGCTCTGGCTCTACCTGGCGCACGCCACCCATCTCGCGGGCGGCACCATCCCGAAGTTCATGGAGCCCGTGACAAACCTCGCCGGCGTGAGTGACCGCATCCGCCGCTGGCAACGCGGGCGCGAGGTGGAGGAGTGGCAGCAGCGGCTCCAAGTCCTGTCCGTCGAGACTGAACCGGCCGAGGCCCACCAGCCGACGGACCTGCGTGTGCGGTTGAGCAAGTTCGGTGCGGACCTCGAATGGCGACGGCCCGGCGCTGCGGACTTCGAGCCGCTGAAGTCCCACACCTACACGCGCCTCTCGAATGAATTAAGCTCCAGCCTCGCGGCCCTGACCACCGAGGCCGAAGTGCTCTGGCAAGCCTTTCGCGGCCGCTACTCCACGACTGGACTCCAGTCGCGCGTCCATGTGCTGGATCACGACGCCATGCGCACGCTCGGATTTCTGCTGCGGACCCCCTCGCTGCGCGAGCGGCTCGTGACGGCCACGGGCGCCACGTTTGCGTGGAGTGCGGAGCCGTTACGCTGGCAACTCACGCCAGCGGAAAACGACGCCGGGGATTACTCACTGCGGCTCACCCTGGCGGATGGTCAACCGCTGCCGAACTTTCTTTTCCTGCTGGGCGGATCGCCTCCGCTTTATGTGGGCGAGACCACTATCTTCACCGGCCCGCCGCCGATGCCGGGCGTCGCGGATCCTTCGCAGGAAAGTCGCATCCCCGCCGCCGCGCTCGAGCGCGCCGAGGGCGTCACGTTGCTCCGCCGCCTCGGCCTCGAGCTGCCCGCGCGAATGAAGGCCCGCGTGGAAACCGTCCCGCTGCGCATCCGCATCACCGCCACACTCCAGTTGGCGAACAGCTATTCGAAGACCGAGGAATGCGTCGTGCGCGTGAACGCCCGTTCGGACGACGGCGCGGTGTTGGAGCACTGGACGCCTGAGGGCTGGGGCAGCGAGCGCGCCGAAGAGAAAACTCAACCGAGCAAGGCCATCCGCTTCTACGACCGCTCCGCGCTGGCCGCCGTGCCGGTGATAATGAGTCCGCTCGACTGCAAGTTCGACCGCTGGCTGCGAACTCTCAGCAAGCGCGTGACGAAGAAATTTCCCGAGCAGTTCGCCGCCTGGCTCAAGACCGTGCCGCCCGACATCGAGCTAAAGCTGGAAGGTGAACTCGCCTCGTTCGCTGAGGGCGCCATCGCCGGCACCGTGCAGCTCGAGGCCACCGAGGCGGGCACGGACTGGTTCGACCTGCGCGTCATCCTCAACGTCGCCGACACGCAGCTCACGAAGGAGGAAATCAAATTACTCCTCTCTGCGAAGGGCGGCTTCGTGCGGTTGGCGGAAAAGGGCTGGCGCAAACTCGCCTTCCAGCTCACCGACGAGGAAGACGAACAGCTCGCCCACCTCGGTCTCACCTCGCGCGAACTCACCGACGAGCCGCAGCGCCTCCACGCGCTCCAGCTCGCGGACCCGGCGGCGAAGAAGTTCCTGCCCGAGGCGCAGGCGCAGGCCATCCAGCGCCGCGCCACCGAGCTGAAGACACGCGTCGCGCCCCCGCTGCCCGCCGGCCTTCGCGCTGAGTTGCGCCCGTATCAGCTCGAGGGTTTTCACTTCCTCGCCTACCTCGCGGAGAACAATTTCGGCGGCATCCTCGCCGACGACATGGGCCTGGGCAAAACCCTGCAAACCCTCGCCTGGCTCCTCTGGCTTCGCGCGCAGCCACGTCCTCCCCAGACCCCAGACTCCATCCCCCATCCCCTCCCGTCGCTGGTCGTCTGCCC
>CAMBZO010000169.1 GCA_945872195.1 Akkermansia muciniphila
CTTCTCAATCAGCCGGGCCACGGCGTCCGGCGGGATGGAGTCGAGCGCGGCCTTCTGCTTGGCGATGTAATCGGAAATCCAGTCGTTCATCGCACGGACTGTGGCAAAGCGGTGGCGGGAGCGGCAAACAAATTGGAAGGCTGCTTTCGGCAGCGCGACCGCTAAATCTTCCAGCCCTCGCGATACTTGTGCTGGATGAACTGATCGGCCTCGGGACAGCCCTTCGCCTTCAGCGTCTTCGCGTCCCAGATAAGCTTCTTGCCGACGCGGAAGGCGACGTTGCCCAAGAGGCCGGCCTCAGAGAGCGGGCCGCCATAGGCGAAGTCGCACTCAGCTTTGCCCCCGGTCTTGATGGCCTGAATCCATTGTTCGTGCTGCCAGTTATTGCCCTTGGCATCGGGCACGAACGGGGCGGGCGGCTGGAAGGTCGCGAACTTGTCCTCGGGCAGGAGCAGCCGTTGCGTGTAGTTGGCGAGCAGTCGGCCCTTGTCGCCGACGAAGAGCACGCCGCCGCCCTTCCACTTGTCGAGCAGCGGGCCGAGTTCCGCTTCGGGGCGATACTTACCTTGATACCAAGTGAGCTTCACCGGCGGCTGCTTGCCGCGCGCGGGGTATTCGTAGCGGACTTTCAGGTCCACCGGCACCAGCTCCGGGTCCACCGCCGGCCCTTCCGCCTCGATGGTGGAAGGATACTTCAAGTCCAGCGCCCAGTGCGCGAGGTCGCCGAAGTGGCACCAGAAATCCGCGAGCGTGCCACCGCCGAAATGCCAGAAGTGCCGCCAGTGAAACGGCGCGAACTCCGGGCGGTAGCTGACGTATTGCACCGGGCCGAGCCAGAGATCGTAGTCGAGCGACGCGGGCGGCGGCGGCGGGTTCGCCATGAGTTTCTTGTCCCCGTAAATCGCCCCCGCCCAGACGTGGACTTCCTGCACCGCGCCGATGGCTCCGCTCTGCACGAGTTCCACGACGCGACGGTAGTTATTGCCGGGGTGCGAGTGGATTTGATTGCCCATCTGTGTGATGCGCTGGGTCGCCACCGCCGTGTCGGACATCGCACGGACCTCGGAGATGGTGCGCGCGAGCGGCTTCTCGCAATAAACGTGACGCCCGCTGCGCATCGCAGCCACGGCACAGACGGCGTGCGTGTGGTCGGGTGTGGCGACGACCACGGCGTCAATGTCCTTTTGCTCGAGCATCTTTCGGAAGTCCGCGTAGCGCTTGGCGGCGGGGAACTTCTCTCCCGCCTTGGCGAGGTGCGCGGAGTCCACGTCGCAGAGCGCGACGATGTTCTCGCCCTTCACTCCCTCGATGTTGCCCGCCGCGCGGCCGGCGGTGCCGATGCAGGCGATGTTGAGCTTGCCGTTCGGCGAGCCTTGGCTGCGGGAGAAATACGGCGCGGCCAGCACTCCGGCGGAGGTGGCGAGGAAACGGCGGCGGTTCAATGATTGGTTCATGTGTGGGCAATTGGAGGGAATCTGACGGGTTCGGTATTCAGGCGAATGGTTATCCAGCGGGCTGAAGCCGGTCGCAAATGAGAGTTACAAAGCCCGACCCACACCCGATGCAAAGAGGGGAAGCGGCTTCCCCTCGCAGAAATACGCAACAGCAGTTCAGCCCGCCGTGCTCCAGCCGTGCTTCTCGCGCACGGCGATCATCGAGCCGAGAATCTTGTTCCACGTGGCCTGCTTCATCAGCGTCTCGTTCGGAAACATGCAGCCGTCCCAGCAGAGGTGCATGCACGCCTTGGTGAGGTGGCGATTCTCGTCGCGCAGCCAGTAGCCAGCATGCACAGGGATGTCGAGTTTTCCGTTCGGGTCGTCCACGACGCAGTGGCGACCGGTGAGGTCGTGGCCGCCCGAGCCTTTCACCGTCGCGTCGTTCTGCGCGACGTGGAAGTCAATCGTCCACGGACGCAGCGCGGCGGTGAGTTGCTTGAGCGCGGAGAGGAGCGTGTTCTTATTCTTCCAATCGTAGCCCTTGGGCAGGATGGCGTGCTTCTCGGCGTTGTAGCCGAGCGTGTAAAGGAGCGTGTGCGCCATGTCCGCCTGGAAACCGACGAGGCCGGGCCGGTCGGTCTCTTCGAGAAGGTTCACCATGTTCCGCCACGAGTGCATGCCGCCCCAGCAAATCTCGCCCTCGGCTGCGAGACGCTCGCCGTGGTCGGCCGCGACTGCGGCGCCTTCGCGGAAAGTCTGCGCGATGATCTTGGTGTTGCCGACGGGGTCTTTGTCCCAGTCCGCCACGCCGGCGGCGGAATCAATGCGCACGATGCCGTAGGGCCGGATGCCGAGTTCGCGAAGCTTCTTGCCGATGCGGCAGGCCTTCTTCACCGCTGTGACCCAGCCGGCGCGCTTGGCGTCGTCGCCCATCGCGTTGCCGTCGAACCACACCGGCGCGACCACGGAGCCGACGACGAAGCCTTTGCGGGCGATCTTGTCGGCGAGCGCCTTGATGCCGTCGTCGCTGATGTCGATGTTCACGTGCGGGTCGTAGAGGAAGAGGTCCACGCCATCGAACTTCTGGCCGTTGACCTCCGCCTTGGCGGTGAGGTCGAGCATGGTGTCGAGGTCAATGAACGGCTCGGCGCCGGGGCTGCCCTTGCCCACAAGGCCGGGCCACATGGCGTTGTGAAGCTTGGGGTAGAGATTCGCGGAGGTGCTCATAGTTGTGTGGTTGATCGCGTTGGAAAAAGCGGCCGCAGCGTAACAAGCGACGCCTTGGGTTCAATGCCAAATTGTAGCGCGGGTTTGCGCGGCACGCGATAGGCGGGTCGCGGGACTCCTTGCAACCGTGGGACGCGTTCTGCTCAAATCGCGCGCGACGCATGAGCGCAGCGAAGCGAAAACCCGATTCCGACCAGCCTGAATTGCCAATGGACGACACATCACAGAAACCCGCAGAGACGAATGGCAATGGCGGCGCGCACATCGTCGCCGAGGAGACGCCGGGGCTGACGCACCGGCCCTTCGCGCCGGATAAGATCGAACTGCCGCTGCATCGGCGCGTGGATAAGAGTTTTCTGGAATACGCCTCCTACGTCATCCGCGACCGTGCGATTCCGAATCTCGCCGACGGCCTCAAGCCCGTGCAGCGGCGCATTCTCTGGGCGTTGCACCGCGCGGACGACGGGCGCTTCACGAAGGTCGCCAACGTGACGGGCGACACGATGAAGTTCCATCCGCACGGCAACGCGTCCATTGATGACGCGATCGTGGTGCTTGCGAACAAGCGCTACCTCATCGAGGGGCAGGGCAATTACGGCAACATCTTCACCGGCGACCCCGCCGCCGCGTCGCGCTACATCGAGTGCCGCCTCACGCAGCTCGCGCGCGAGGAGCTGTTCAACGACGAGATCACGCAGCTCGTCCCCAGCTACGACGGGCGCAATCAGGAGCCGGTGACGCTCCCCTCCAAGCTGCCGCTCACGCTGATGCTCGGCGCGGAGGGCATCGCGGTTGGCCTCTCGTGCCGCATCCTGCCGCACAATTTCCCCGAGCTGCTCGAGGCGCAGATCGCGATCTTGCGGAAGCAGCCGTTCAAGTGCCTGCCGGACTTCCCAACGGGCGGCCAGATGGACGCGCGCGATTATCAGGACGGCAAGGGCAGCGTGAAGGTGCGCGCGAAGATCAAGGAGAAGGACGAATCCACCGTCGTCATCAAGGAGCTGCCGCCGGGCACCACCACGGAGTCGCTCACCAACTCCATCGAGGACGCCGTGGCGAAGGGCAAGCTGAAGGTGAAGTCCATCAACGACTTCACCTCGGAGGAGGTCGAGATCGAGATCAAGGCGCCCGTCGGCGTCAGCGCGCAGCAGTTGATTGACGCGCTGTTCGCGTTCACGAGCTGCGAAGTCACCATCAACAGCCGGATCACCGTCATCAAAGACCACCGCCCCGTGGAGCTGACGGTGAGCGAGGTGCTGCGCGAGAACACGGACCAGCTCGTGCGGCTGCTCGAAGAGGAACTCGTGCTCAAGCAGAGCAAGCTCGAGAACGAACTCCATTTCCGCACGCTGGAGCGCATCTTCATCGAGGAGCGGCTCTACAAGGAAATCGAGAAGTGCAAAACGAACGAGGCCGTGCTGGCCGCCGTGCACGAGGGCTTCAAGCCGTTCCGCAAGCAACTGCTACGCGACCTCGCGGACGCCGACGTGGAGCGCCTGCTCCAGGTCCGCATCCGCCGCATCTCGCTCTTCGACATCAGCCAGCATCGCGAGGAGATGGAGAAGACGAAGGCGGAGCTGGCCGAGACGTTGAAGCACTTGAAGAACGTGGTGAAGTTCGCCATCGCCCACCTCGAGGCGTTGCTGGAGAAATACCGACCGATCTATCCACGCCTCACCACGAAGGGCAGCCGGCACGAGGAGGTGGACGTGAAAGCCGTCGCTTTCAAGGCGTTCAAGGTGGCCTACGACCGCGAGACGGGCTACGTGGGCTGCAAGGTCAACGGCGACGAGTTTAAGTTGGAGTGCACGAAGTTCGACAAGCTGCTGCTCGTGTTCAAGGACGGCACCTACAAGGTCACCGAGCTGGAGGACAAACTCTTCGTCGGGCCGGATCTTTTTTTCTGCGGCCTGCCAGACCGCGAGCGGGTGTTCACCTGCGCCTACACGGACCGGAAAGCGAGCTACCTCAAACGCTTCACCTTCGGCGGGACCATCATGAACAAGTCGTATCTCTGCATCCCGGACAAGTCGCGCATCCTCTTCTTCGCGCCGGACTCGCCGAAGGTTCTCTACGTCCGCTACAAGCCCGCGCTGCACCAGAAGGTCCACCAGCAAACGTGCGCCCCATCGAAGGTGGATGTGAAGGGTCCCAAGACTCGCGGTCGGATGCTTTCGATCAAGGACATCAGCAGCGTGTCGGCGGAACCGACGCGCGGTTGGGACGAGACGGCGGCAACGACGGAAATTTTGTTTGTGTGAGGGAGTTGGGGCCGACTGCCAGCGGCTGAGAACTTCTAACCTGCGGTTGAGGTGCGCCTTGCCCCTAGGGGGGTTGCGGGCGTGGGCGTCCGCGCTTCAGGGCTTACGGCTCGACCAGACGAACGCGGTAGAAGCGGGGACCTGCGGTCGTCGGAGTTTGGAACTCGATGTCACGCCCGCTGCCCACGATGTTGGTGGCGATCGCCGCCCAGTTCGTCCCGGCCAGTATTGTGGAAACTTCGAGCACGTAGGACTTGCCGGTTGCGGTCGGCCAGCGCAGGCGCGGGCCGCCGTTGATGAGGCCGGGCGCGCGCAGTTGCAGACCAGAGCCCGCGTCGTTCGGATCGGTGCCCGCGCGGAACTCGGCCCAGTTCGGGATGCCATCGCCGTCCGCATCCGCATTCGCGGCTGAGAGCAGGTTGTTCAATGTGCCGAAGTGCTTCAAACGCCACCCGTCGGGGATCGCGTCACTCCATGAGGAAAACTGGCGGGAGCGCGTGGTGATCAGGCCGCCTTCGCGCCGGGCGAGGACGACTCCTAGCCCGGTGGGCGAGGCAGAAACGTGGTCGAAACGAACGGCATAGGCGGCGTTCGCGCCGGCAGCCGCCGGCAGGGTGAAGAGCAACGTGCCGATGGAGGCGTCACCGCTGAGACCGGGAACCGAATCGTTCAGCCATGCAGCGGAGTAGTTGCCCGCGCCGCGCGACTGGCTCATGCCCGGCGCGCCGAGCACGGCGCTGGGGGTGAACTGCACGGGCGTGGTAAGGATGGGGGAGCCATCGAGCGGGACGACGGTGAGGTTCAGGAGGAGCACGCGCAGCGGCTCCGTGCCTGAGACGCGCGCGGTGATGGGGATGCTCACCTGCTGACCAGCAGTGCCGATGATTTCCCCAGCGCTGAAGGTGACGGATGACTCGTCGTTCGGTGTGCCGAGGGACTGGGCGACACGGGCGGCTCGCGGCGCCGGCGCGGGGGCAGTTCTCAGCGACTGTCCGACCACGCCGCGGAAGTTGTTCGCGTTGGTGTTGGCGTAGTGAATGCCATTGGAGCGGAAGCGGATGAAATTCGTGAGCGAGGCGTCCAGTGAGCGACGGAAGGTGACGAAGATGTCCGCCACGTTCAGCGTGCCGTCCCCGAAGGCGATGGAGTTGATGGTGAGGTCTGTGCCGGAGGAGACGGAGCCACCAAACTGGGTGCTCAGACGCAGCAGGGAAGTGGGCGGGTCGTTCGT
>CAMBZO010000170.1 GCA_945872195.1 Akkermansia muciniphila
AACCTGCCGCACGGCATCATCGTGTCGGACATCGGCTTGAGCGGCGTGCAAATCATCGCAGGCGAGACGGAGCGGAAAATCTTCTTCAGTTGCGCGCGCTGGGTGCCGGAGACGGACCGGCTGTGCCACGTCATCCACCGCAGCGGGGCGGCGAAGACGGGTGAGGGCAAGCCGACGAGTTCGCCGGTGCTGATCAAGGTGCGGAAGGCGACGCAGGCGGCGGCCAAGTAGCTGCGAGTGGCTGCGGAGTTGCGGAGCGCGCTCTCACCCCATCGGCGGCATTGGCCTGCGTCCGTGCTCGTGCCTTCAATACTTTGGCACGCTGTGGTCCACCTCGTCGCTCCACGCGGCGATGCCGCCCTTCACGGACTTCACATACTTGAAGCCTTGCTCGCGGAGGAAGTTCAGCGCCTTGAGTGAGCGCACGCCGCCTTTGCAGTGCAGGTAGTATTGCTGATTCGGGTCCAGCTCGGTGAAGCGCTGGTTCAGCTCGCTCAAGGGCAGCAGCGGCACGCCTTTGACCATCGCGATTTCGTATTCGTCCGGCTCGCGCACGTCCACGACCTTGATGTGGAGCGACGAGTCGTCGAGCGCGCGCTTCATTTCCTGCACGGTGACTTCGTCGGGGTTCGACGCGGGTTCGGTGGACGCGGGTTGGATGCCGCAGAACATCTCGTAGTCAATCAACTCCTTGATGGTCGGGGCGTCGCCGCAGAGGGGGCACTTCGGGTCGCGGCGCAATTTCAGTTCGCGGAACTTGAGGTCGAGCGCGTTGAAGAGGACGAGGCGGTTGACGAGCGTCGTGCCTTTGCCCAGCGCGAGTTTCAAAATCTCCGTGGCTTGGATGCAGCCGATGATGCCGGGCAGCACGCCGAGGACGCCGCCTTCCGCGCAGCTCGGCACCATGCCGGGCGGCGGCGGTTCGGGATAAAGGCAGCGGTAGCACGGCCCGCCGAGGTGCGGCGCGAAGACGCTGGCCTGGCCCTCGAAACGGAAGATGGAGCCATAGACATTCGGCTTCTTGAGCAGCACGCAGGCGTCGTTGGTGAGGTAGCGCGTGGGGAAGTTGTCCGTGCCGTCCACGACGATGTCGTAGGGGCGGATGAGGTCGAGGGCGTTCTCGGCGGAGATGCGGGTGTTGTGGATTACGACCTCGGTGTTGGGGTTGATGCCGGCGAGGGTTTCCTTGGCGGACTCGGCTTTCGAGCGGCCCACGTCGGCGTCGGTGTGGAGGATTTGGCGCTGGAGGTTCGAGTAATCCACCGTGTCGAAGTCCACGATACCAATCTTCCCAATGCCGGCGGCAGCGAGATACATGGCGATGGGCGAGCCGAGGCCGCCCGCGCCGATGCACAGGACGGAGGTGCCCTTAATCTTCTTCTGCCCGGCCATGCCGACCTCGGGCAGGATGAGGTGGCGGGAGTAGCGGCGGATTTCTTCGTTGCTCAATTGCATATCACAAATCTCTCAAATAGGGTGCCCAGCCTAAATCCGCGCGATGAGAAAGCAAGACGGCAGGACATTATGAGTCGAGGGAAGCCAGCGACCACGGCACGAGTGCTCGCGCAAGCCAGCGGGCTGCGGCCCGGGCTAGCGATCGTGCTGGGCAGTGGTTTCGGGCCGGTGCTGGAGCGCGTGGAAGTGGCGAAGGAAATCCCTTACGCAAAGCTGCCGGGCTTTCCGCAGCCGACTGTTCAAGGCCACTCCGGCAAGCTGGTCTTGGGCACGCTTGGCGGCACTCCCGTTGCCGTGTTGAGTGGCCGGGCGCATTACTACGAGGGCCACTCGATGGAGGAAGTCACCTTCGCCGTGCGGGTGCTCGCGGAGTTTGGCATCCGCGACTTGCTGCTGACAAATGCGGCGGGGGGCGTGAACCGTCGCTTCCGTCCCGGCGACTTCATGCGGCTCACGGACCACATCAACTTCATGGGCGCGAACCCACTGCGCGGCCCCTGCCCTCCCGGCCTCACCCGCTTTCTCGACCTTTCGCAAGTCTATGACCCGACACTCGGCGGCTTGCTGGACAAGGCGGCGAAGACCGCGCGCGTGCGGTGGCATCGCGGCGTGTATCTCGCGCTGTCGGGACCCACTTACGAAACGCCCGCTGAGATTCGCGCCTTCGGCAAGCTCGGCGCGGACGCGGTGGGGATGAGCACGATCCCGGAAGCCATCGTGGCGCGGCATCTCGGCCTGCGTGTCGCGGCGGTGTCGTGCATCAGTAATCAAGCCGCCGGCCTCAGTCCGCACGCGCTCTCACACGACGATGTGCTCGCGACGGCCAAAGAAGCGAGTCGTCACACGGCTGCGCTGCTGGAAGAATTCGCCCGACGTTACGCGCTCGAAACCACGAACCTAAGCTGAACCACTAACCGGCACTGACCTGCACTAATGAAGACAAGACCGAACAGTTCGCGCCCCCTCTCATTGGTGCCGGTTAGTGCAAGTCAGTGGTTCAATTCCCTTTCCCATGCCTGAGTTTGACCCTCGTTCCCTCCTCCGCGAAGCCGTGCGCGCCAGCCGCCGTGCGGTCGCGCCTTACTCGAAGTTCCGCGTCGGCGCGGCGCTGCTCACGCGCGATGGCACGGTCATTCACGGCGCAAACGTCGAGAGCGTGAGCTACGGGCTGACGTGTTGTGCGGAGCGTATTGCTCTCTTCAAGGCACTCACCGAGGGGCACAAGCATTTCAGGGCCATTGCCATCGTCGCCCCGCACGCGAAGACCGCACCGTGCGGCGCGTGCCGGCAGTTGCTGGCGGAATACGCGCCGGACGCGCGCGTGTTCGTCGCCGACAGTCGCCGCCCGGCGAGGTTCCGCGAGTTCACCGTGGACCAATTACTCCCCGAAGCGTTTCGTTCGCTCCGCAATCGGCACGTTTAGGCCAAACTCGGGGCTAAGAGCGCACTTTCCGCTTCGTCCTCCCCTGCCCTTCTGTTACGAACTCGCCGTGCGTTCTGCGGTTCTCAAAGACATCACACGCCTCGTCGTCAAGCTCGGCACCGGCGTCCTCACCGACTCCCGGAAGCAGCCGGACCTTGCGCAGATGGAGCAACTTGTCACGCAAGTCGCCGCCCAGCGCCGGGCGGGCCGCGAGGTCGTCCTCGTCACCTCCGGAGCGGTCGGTGCGGGCATGGGCGTGCTCGGCTTCGAGGCGCGGCCCAAGGAACTCGCCGAGTTGCAGGCCTGCGCCGCCGTCGGCCAGTCGCGGCTGATGACGACTTACGAAAACCTCTTCTCCAAGTTCGGCCTCCACGTCGCACAAGTGCTCCTCACTCACGACGACCTCGAACACCATGAGCGCCACCTTAACGCGCGCAACACGCTCGTCGCCCTGCTCGACCGCGGCGTCATCCCCATCATCAACGAGAACGACGCCGTCTCCTTCACCGAGCTGAAGTTCGGCGACAACGACCGGCTCTCCGCCCTCGTCGCCTCGCTCCTGCCAGCGGACTTGCTCGTCATCCTCACCACCGTGGACGGCGTCATCGAAGGCTTCGGCACGCCCACCGCTCGGCTGCTGCCGACGGTTGAGCGCATTGACGACTCGGTCGAAGGCATGGCGGGCGGCACCCTGAGCGCGACGGCCGTCGGCGGCATGGCTACGAAGATTCAGGCGGCAAAGATCGTCACGCGCTCTGGCATCCCGCTCGTCATCGCCAGCGGGCGGAAGCCCACCGTGCTTGCGGACATTCTCAGCGGCGCTGAAGAAGGCACTCTCTTCATCCCGCAGACGGACAAGATGCCCGGCCGCAAGCGCTGGATCGCCTTCTTCCATCATCCCAAGGGCACGCTCTTCGTGGACGACGGCGCGAAGAAGGCTCTGCGAGAGAATGGCCGCAGCCTGCTCCCGCCCGGCATCACGCGTTGCGAAGGCGACTTCGCGAAGGACGAGGTCGTCCGCATCTGCGACGAGGACGGCACCGAGTTCGCCCGTGGCATCGCACGCTTTCATTCGGTCCAGATCGCCGGCCGCCAGCTTTCGCGCGAGGAAGTCGTTCACCGGGATGACCTCGTGATTTTGTGACAATCGGCAAAGATTTGACGGGTTGAAGCGGCTCCCTTCCCCTCTTCAACTCTTCCACCGCCACCTCGCAGCCATGAAGAAATCCCAATCCGCCCTCACCGACCTCCTCACCGTCATGGCCCGACTCCGCTCCCCCACCGGCTGCCCGTGGGATCGCGAGCAGGACCACATGACGCTCCGCACCCACGCCGTCGAAGAGGTCTATGAGCTGATGGACGCCATCGAGGCTGGCGACGACCACGAAATGGCTGAGGAACTCGGCGACCTCCTCCTGCAAGTCGTCTTCCACTGCCAACTCGCCCGCGAACGCGGCGCATTCGACTTCGAGGCCGTCGCGCGCCGCATCACCGAGAAGCTCATCCGCCGCCACCCCCACGTCTTCGGCGACGTGAAGGTGAAGGACGTGAACGAAGTCTGGGCCAACTGGGAGCAAATCAAGCACGCGGAGAAGCACGGCACGAAACACGCGCGCCCCTCCGCTCTCGACGGCATCCCGAAGCATCTTCCAGCCCTGGCGCGCGCGGAGAAGCTGGTCAAGAAAGCGCGCAAGGCCGCCTTGCTGGACACGCATCCCACATCACGCAAGCTCACGCGGAAGCAAGTCGCCGAGAACCTGTTCGACATGGCGTTCTACGCGCAGACCAACGGCTGGTCCGCCGAGGAGCTGCTGCGCACGGAAACCAAACGCCGGGAACGCAAACTCAGGAAGAGCGAGGCCAGTGGGCGGAAGAGTGATTAGTAATGAGTGCCGCGTGATGAGTGACGAGTCGCCGTCCGAAGCCTCACAGCACCCTCCCACTCACTAATTACTTTCCCGCCCCTCACACCAACTCGCGTATCACCTCGCAGCCGGGGTCAACCAAGTATTGCGGACGACCCGTGAGGTCGCTGACCGAGCTGTTGAGCGGGTCGAGACCGAGCTGCTGATACAGCGTCGCGAAGACATCGCCGAACTTGACGGGCCGCTCAACGCACTCGCCAGCATCGCGGCCGGTCGCGCCGATGACCTGCCCGTGGCGCATTCCGCCGCCAGCCAGCAACGCGAAGGACACGTTCGGCCAGTGGTCGCGCCCGCCTTCTTTGTTAATCTTCGGCGTGCGACCAAACTCGCCCCACACCACCACGCTCACGTCCTTGTCCAGACCGCGCGCATGCAAATCCTCGATCAGCGCCGAAAGACCCTTGTCCAGCAGCGGGAACTCCTCGCGCGCCTGGCCGAAGTTATTGCTGTGCCAGTCCCACCGGCTGAACGCGAGCGTCACACAGCGCACGCCCGCCTCCACGAGCCGCCGCGCCATGAGGAAGTCGTCGAGCAAGCGGTGCGAGCCGTCGTCTTTGAAATTAGGGAAGCCGCGCCCATAGCGGTCGCGCAGCTTCTGGTCCTCTTTGCTCAGGTCGAGCGCATCCGCGAGCTTGCTCGAGGTCAGCATCGCGAACGCCTGCTGATGAAACGCATCCAACCCGTCCACCAAACCGCTGTTGTCCACATCGCGACGGAAGTGGTCGAACGAGGCGAGCAGCGAGCGGCGCTCGTCGAGGCGGCCCGAGGAGACGCCGTTCAAAACCATGTCTTCCTTGCCTTCCTTGTTCGGCTTGAACGCGGAGTGCGCGGGGCCGAGGAAGCCGGCCTGACCGGGGTCGCCCCACGGGCGGTGTCCCGTGTTTGGCGCGAGGCCGACGAACGCAGGCATTCCCGGAACCGTCGTGCCTTGCAGCTTGGACATGACCGCGCCCATCGCCGGCCAGCCGCCGGCGGGTTGGTTGCGCGGCGCGCGCCCTGTGTGGCACTGGAAAGCGTCGTGGCCGCCCGCCGCGCCGACCATCGAGCGGATCACGGTGTATTTGTCCGCGCACTTCGCGAGCATGGGGAACAGCTCGCAGATTTCGAGACCGGGGACGTTGGTCTTGATGGGCTTGAATTCGCCGCGAATCTCGCGCGGCGCGTCCGGCTTCAGGTCGAACATGTCCTGATGCGGCGGTCCGCCCGCGAGGAAGATGTTGATGATGGCCTTGTGCGACTTGCGGATGCCGGCCCGCGCCTCGGCTTCGAGCAGTTGCGGCAGGGCCAACCCGCCCATGCCCAGCGCGCCGAGCTGGAGGAA
>CAMBZO010000171.1 GCA_945872195.1 Akkermansia muciniphila
CGCGCCTGCTTCACGAGCGGGTAGCCGGTGTAGTTGTGCGTGAGGCCGTAGAGGAGGCCGGTCTTCTTGACGAGTGCGGCGAGGGCTTTGGCTTCGGCGAGGTCGAAGGTGGCGGGCTTGTCAGAGAGGACGTGAAAGCCGTTATCCAACGCCATCTTCGCGGGCGGGAAGTGCATGTGGTTCGGCGTGACAATGGCGATGAAGTCCATGCGCTGGTCGGCGGGCAGGGCCTTCTCGGCGAGAATCATTTCCTCGAAGGTGCCGTAGCAGCGGCTTGGCGGCAGGAAGAGGTCCGCGCCGCTGGCCTTGGAGCGCTCGGGGTCGCTGGAGAACGCGCCGCAGACGAGCTCAACCTGCTGGTCCATCGCCGCCGCGATGCGATGCACCGCACCGATGAACGCGCCGCGCCCGCCGCCGACCATGCCGTAACGAATTTTTCTGCTCATGGGAAATGTAGTGTTGAATCGAGGGTTGTGTTGCGAACGGCGGACTCTATATTGCGCCCGTTTTTCAAGTCAAACCTTGGGAATGGCGAATCCTCCGCACCGGCCCTTCGATTCGGAATTCGCCACTCGCAGTTCGACATTTTGACCATGCTTGTTCACGTCCTGAAATCGAAGATTCATCGCGCCACGGTCACCGGCGCGTCCCTCAATTACGAGGGCAGCCTCACCATCGCGGTGGACCTGATGGAGCAGGCTGGGATGGTCGCCTACGAGCGCATCCTGTGCGGCAACCTCGCCAACGGCGAACGCTGGGAGACCTACCTCATCGAGGGGCCGCGTGGCTCCGGGGCCATCGAGCTCAACGGCGCGGTGGCGCACCTCGGCAAGATCGGCGACAAGGTCACGATCATGAGCTTCACGGAGGTGGACGCGGCGCAGGCGCGCGGCTGGGAGCCAGTGGTGATTGTGCTGGGGGAGGGGAACGCGGTGGTGGCTGCGCGGGGGAAGTAATCAGTTTTCAGTGTTCAGTTTTCAGTGTTCAGTAGGAGAACTCTCGGCCAGCCGCCGCTGACTGAACACTGATTACTGAACGCTGATTAATTTTTCGCCATGCCTCACACCGTCGCTGACATCGCCAAGCACGTTCACGGGGAAGTCCACGGGGACTCGACCGCGCCCATCACCGGCTTCGCGCCCGCCGACAGCGCGAAGCGAGGCGACCTGACCTTCGCGGAGACCGACGCCTACTTCGCCGCCGCCGAGGCCAGCGCGGCCAGCGCCATTCTCATCGCGGGCGACCGCACGTCGTCTACGAAGACGCTTATCCGCGTGAAGAACGCACGCGTCGCCTTCGCGAAGGTGCTGCCGCTCTTCTTCGCTGAGCCGGTGCTGGAGGGGCGGCGGCACCCGACGGCGGTCATTCCCAATTCGGCTTCCGTGGACGACACGGCCTACATCGGGCCGCACTGCGTCATTGGCGAGCACTGCCGGATCGAGGCGCGCGCGGTGTTGTTGGGGGGAAATCATCTCGGCGACAACTGCGTGGTGGGCGAGGACACGAAGCTGTTTCCGAACGTCGTGCTCTACGCGCGCACGCAGGTTGGAAAACGCGTGCGCCTTCACGCTGGCTGCGTCATTGGTTCGGACGGCTTCGGCTATGTGTTCGACAGCGGAGTTCATCAGAAGGTGCTGCAAGTCGGCCACGTCATCATCGGTGACGACGTGGAGATTGGTGCGAACTCCACGGTGGACCGCGGCGCGATTGGCGCGACGGTCATCGGCAAGGGCACCAAAATCGACAACCTCGTGCAGTTTGGCCACAACGTGCAGTTCGGCGAGCATGGCATCGTGGTTTCGCAGACCGGCATCGCGGGCAGCACCAAGCTGGGCAACTACGTCGTGCTCGGCGGCCAGGTGGGGCTCGCGGGGCACCTCAAGATCGGCAACCAAGTCACTATCGCTGCGCAGTCTGGCGTGATGCACGACATCCCCGACGGCGAGAAATGGCTCGGCTCCCCCGCGCAACCCGACCGCTCGACCAAGCGCCAATGGCTCGCGCTTCAGCAGTTGCCGGAACTCCTCCGGCGCGTGAAGGAGTTGGAGAAGCAGCTTACGGAGCGGAAACTGTAGCGTCTCCTGGCGGTTCCAAATTCTTTCGCAGCGTCTCCGGCGTGACTTCGCCTTCCCAGCGGCTGATGGCCACCGTCGCCACGCCGTTGCCGATGAGGTTCGTGATCGCGCGGCACTCGCTCATGAAGCGGTCAATGCCCACCAGCAGCGCCAGCGACGCGATGGGCACCGTTGGGACCACCGCGAGCGTGGCCGCGAGCGTCACAAAGCCCGCGCCGGTCACGCCGCTGGAGCCTTTCGAGGATACCATCGCCACAAGCAGCAGCGTGACCTGTTCGCGGAGGTCGAGCGGCGTGTTCGTGGCCTGCGCGAGGAAGACGGCGGCCATGGTCATGTAGATGTTCGTGCCGTCGAGGTTGAAGCTGTAGCCCGTGGGGATGACGAGGCCGACGGTGGAGTTTGAGCAGCCCAGCCGCCGCATTTTCTGAATCATCCCCGGCAGCGCGGTCTCGGAGGAACTTGTCCCCAGCACAAGCAGCAATTCCTCCTTGATGAACGCGAGGAACCGGACAATCGAAAACCCACACGCCGCCGCGATGCCGCCCAGCACGACGAAGACGAACACCGCCGCGGTCGCGTAGAAGCCCGCTATCAGCGCGAAGAGCTTGCCCAGCGCGCCCAGTCCGTAGCTGCCGATGGTGAAGGCCATCGCGCCGAACGCGCCCACCGGCGCGAGCTGCACGACGATGCGCATGACGCCGAAGAAGATTTCCGACCCGCGCTCAATCACGTTCAGCACGGAGTGCCGGTGCTGCTCGGCCAGCCCAGTGATGGCGAACGCCGTGAGGCCGGAGACGAGCAGCACTTGCAGGAGGTCGCCGGTGACGAAAGCGGAGAAGAGCGTCGCGGGGATGATGTTGAGGAAGAAGGCCGTCATCGTCTGCGACTCGGCGCGCTTGGCGTAGCTCTTCGCGACCTCGGGGTCGAGAGTGGCGGGGTCAATGTTGAAGCCCACGCCGGGCTGGAGCCAGTTCACCACCACGAGGCCGATGATGAGCGCGAGCGTGGAGACGACCTCGAAGTAGAACAGCGTCTTGATGCCCACGCGCCCGAGCTTCTTCATGTCCTTCATGGAGGCGATGCCGTGGACGACGGTGCAGAAGATGATGGGCGCAATCATCATCTTCACCAACTGGATGAAGGCGTCGCCCAGCGGCTTGAGCGACTTGCCGAAGTCCGGGTAACGCCAGCCGACCACGATGCCGAGCGCGACGGCCAAGAGCACTTGCACGTAGAGGATCCGATACCAGGGCGTGCGCGCGGTGGGAGCGAAAGTTGGTTTGGCGGTGTTCAAGTGGCCGGGAGGCTAATTGGTTTTCCACCGGCGTGCAACGTGCCGACGGCACATTTGAATTGCGCCCCGCCCGGCGGTTTCCGACTCTCGGCTCTAGCACAACAACTAATCCTATGAGCCACATCCTATCCCGCCGCCACTTCGTCCAAACCCTCACCGCTACCACCGCCGGCTTTGCCACGAGCACCTTCGCTGCTGCCAAGCCGCGAGAGATACAGAAAGCCATCATGTGGGGCACCGTCGGGGTGAAAGGCTCCGTGCTGGAAAAAATGAAGTTGGTCAAGGAAGCCGGCTTCACTGGCGTCGAGCCGAACGGCGGCATGAGCCGCGAAGACGTGGTGGCTGCGCTCAAGGAAACCGGACTCAAGGCCGCGAGCGTCTGCTGCCACACGCATTGGGCCAAGCCGCTTTCCGCGCCCGACGATGCCACGCGCAGGGTTGGCTACGACGGCCTCGTGCTCTCGCTGGGCGATGCGAAGGCCTACGGCGCGACCAGCGTCCTGCTCGTGCCCGGCGTGGTGAGTGACAAGGTGACTTACGAGGACTGCTTCCAGCGCTGCGTCGCCGAGATCAAGAAGACCGTGCCCGTCGCGAAAGACCTCGGTGTGAAGATCGCCATCGAGAACGTCTGGAACAACTTCGTCACCAAGCCGCAGCAGGCGGTGGACCTGCTCGACGCCATCAACAGCGAGTGGGTGGGCTGGCACTTCGACATCGGCAACGTGGGCCGCTACAGCCCGGCGGAGACGTGGATTCCGCTCCTTGGCAAGCGCATCCTCAAGCTGCACATCAAGGAATTCGACACGCGCAAAATGACCGCCACCAACCCCGGTGCGGGCTTTGGCGCGAAGTTCCTCGAAGGCGACAACAACTGGCCCGCCATCATGGCCGCGCTGGACAAGATTGGTTACTCCGGCTGGGGCATCGCCGAGCAAGGCGGCGGCGGCACGCCCGAGGGATTGAAGGATTTGTCCGACCGGATGACGAAGATTTTCGCGAGCTAGTCCGCGTTACGCATCCGTCAACGTCAGGCGCGGGAGCGATCCCGCGCTTTTGACTTTTTCCAACTCACTTCGTAGCCTCTCACTTCATGAACGTCCTGAAATTCTCGGACAAGGATTTCGCCGCCCGGCTGACTCTACTCGCGGCGGCGTCGAGTCTCTTCGACCCCGCCGTCGAGGAGCGCGCGCGCGGCATCATCGCCGCCGTCCGTGAGCGTGGTGACGCGGCGCTGCTGGAGCTGACCGAGCGTTTCGACGGCGCACAACTCACCGTCGAGCAACTCGCTGTCTCGCAGGCGGAAATCTTCAGCGCATCCCTCGCCGCCGACGATTCGCTCCGTGCTGCCGTGACCGAGGCCGAGAAGAACATCGCCGACTTCGCCAAGAAATCCCTCCGCAAGAACTGGTCAGCGCGTAATTCGCACGGCGCGGCGGTCGGCGAGAAGTTCGACGGCTTCGGGCGCGTCGGCATCTACATCCCCGGCGGCACCGCGCCGCTCGTCTCCACGGCGTTGATGACCATCACGCTCGCGCGCGTGGCCGGCTGCCGCGAGATCGCCGTCTGCACCCCGCCGGGCCGCGACGGCTCGGTGAACCCCGCGCTGCTCTTCGCCGCCCGCACGGCGGGCGCGACGGAGATATACAAGGCCGGTGGCGCGCAGGCCATCGCCGCGCTGTCGCTGGGCACCGCGACCATTCGCCCGGTGCAAAAGGTCTTCGGCCCCGGCAACGCCTACGTCGTCGCCGCAAAGCGCCTGCTCGTCGGGCACGTCGCGATTGACCTTTTGCCCGGCCCCAGTGAGGTGCTCGTGCTCGCCGACGACTCCGCGAACCCGAAGTTCATCGCCGCCGATCTGCTGGCGCAGGCCGAGCACGGCTCCGGTCACGAGCGTGTCTGGCTGGTGACGACTTCCGCGAAGCTTCTCAAAGCGACGGCGAAGGAAATCGCCCGCCAGCTTCCACGGCTCTCTCGCCGTGCCTTCATCGCGAAGGCACTGGCGAACAACGGCTGGCTCATCCAAGTGAAATCCCTCGCCGATGGCATCGCGCTCGTGAACCGCCTCGCGCCCGAACACTGCGAAGTCATGGTGCGCCCGCAACAACAGGCCGTGAAACAAATCACCACGGCCGGCGCGCTCTTCCTCGGGGCCTGGTCGCCGACGGTGCTGGGCGATTACGTGGCCGGCCCGAGCCACACGCTGCCCACCGGCGGCGCGGGTCGTTCCTTCGCCGGCCTGACCGTGGACCAGTTTCAGCGCCGCACCAGCGTGGTGAGTTACTCGAAGCCCGCGCTGAAGAAAGCCCTCGGCGCAGTGCAGAAGTTCGCCGAACTCGAGGGTCTGGACGCGCACGGGAAGTCGGCAGCCGTGCGCTTGGAACGCGAATGACTCACGGAACCGTGTTGCAATTCCCGCAGATTCACTCCTCCGCAGCTTGGATTTGGAAGAACCCGATTTACAAGAAAGCTGCCTAAACCCACACTCCGCCCCGACATGAGCACGCAAGTTCCCGCAGATTTGAAATATGCCAAGAGCCACGAGTGGGTGCGCGTCGCCGCCGACGTGGCGACCGTGGGCATCTCCGACCACGCGCAGCACGAGTTGACGGACATTGTCTTCGTCGAGTTGCCCGCCGTGGGTCGCAATGTAAAGGCCGGCGAAGCGTGCGCGGTGGTCGAGTCCGTGAAGACGGCCAGCGACATCTACGCGCCGGTCAGCGGCGAAGTCATCGAGGTCAACAAGACGGTGACG
>CAMBZO010000172.1 GCA_945872195.1 Akkermansia muciniphila
CTCACGCTGGCCGCGCTCGTCGGCTGCGCGCCGAAGGAATTGCCGCCCACCGCCATGACCCCTCCCAGCCAACCCGCCTCCTCCGACACGAACCCCGTCACAAAGACCGAGGCCGAGTGGCGCAAGCTGCTCACGCCGGAGCAATACCATGTGCTGCGCGAGGCGGGCACGGAGCGGGCGCACGGCAAGGCTTACGAGGAGTTCAAGGCGCAGGGCGCGGGCACTTACGTCTGCGGCGGGTGCGGGGCCGAGCTGTTTTCCTCCGCGCACAAGTTCGATTCGCACTGCGGTTGGCCGTCCTTTTACGACCCGGCGAACGCGAAGAACGTGCGCACGCGGGAGGACCGGAGCTTCGGCGGCGTGCGGGTGGAAGTGCTCTGCGCCCAGTGCAACGGGCATCTCGGCCACGTCTTCAAGGGCGAGGGTTTCAACACGCCGACGGACCAGCGCTATTGCATCAACGGCGTGGCGCTGAAGTTCGTGCCCAAGCCGGCGGCGGCGAAGTAGGTGCGGTGCGAGGTCCCTCCGCACACAATGGCGGTGGCTGTGGGACTGTCAGCCTCACGGTCCGCCCAACGCCGGATCCAGCCAAGGCGAGCCGCCGTAATACCAGTCGTTGAGCCGCTGCTCGACATGGCTGTCCCCGAAAAGCACGAAGCTGCGGCCCTCGTGTCGGCGCTTCAAATCCCATCCCTTGCCCCACCGGTCGCATCTCGTCTAAGCTGCGCGCGTGTCGCGACTTCCCTTCGAGCTGCTGCTGGCGCTGCGTTATCTGCGGCCCAAGCGCACGTTCGTCTCCGTCATCACGCTCATCTCCGTCATCGGAGTGATGCTTGGCGTGGCGGTGCTCATCATCGTCATCAGCGTGATGAGCGGCTTCGACCGCCAGCTCCGCGAGAAACTGCTCGGCTTCAACGCCCACCTCCGCGTCGTTCAGCCCGGCGAACTGCTCGCCAACCGCGAAGAAATCATGGCCCGCGTCATGGCCAACCCGCGCGTCAAGGGCGTCTCGCCCTTCGTGCAAGGCAAGGTGATGATGGAGACGCAGCCCCCCGCAGGTGGCTCGGTCGTGGACGCACCGGTCGTGCGCGGCGTGGATCCGCAACGCGAGGCCGACGTGAGCGATTTGCCCAAGAGCGTCATCAGCGGCGCGTTCGACTTGCGCGGCAACGGCCTCGTCGTTGGCCGCGAGCTGGCGAACAACCTCGGCCTGCGCGTCGGCGACCGCGTCTCGATCTATTCCCCGGTCAGCTTGAAGAAGATGAAGGACAGCCGCCGCAGCGGAAAGGACGAGGCGGTGTTGCCCGACGAATACACGGTGAAGGGCATCTTCGACGTGGGCTACTACGAGTTCAACGCCAACGTCGTCGTCACCTCACTCGCCAACGCGCAGGACCTCTACGCGCTGGAGGACAATGTCCACGGCCTTCAAATCACGCTGCACGACTCCGCGCAGGCGGACGCCGCGCAGGCGGAGTTGTCGCGCGCGCTGGGCCTCAACTACCTCGTGCGCAGTTGGAAGGACGACAATTCCAGCATCCTCAACGCGCTGCTGGTGGAGAAAAACGTCATGTTCTACCTGCTCTTTTTCATCATGATCGTCGCCGCGTTTGGCATCACCAGCGCGCAAATCACGTTCGTCGTGCAGAAGACGCGCGAGATCGGCGTGCTCAAGGCGCTCGGCGCGACCAATGGCCAGGTGCGCTGGCTGTTCCTCAGCCAGAGCCTCATCGTCGGCGTGTTTGGTGTGGTGGCGGGCTACGGCCTGGGCCTGCTGGCGCTGCACTATCGCAATAACTTTCTCGACCTGATGAACAAGCTGACCGGCTTCGAGCTGTTCCCGAAAAACATCTACGCCTTCGACCGTCTCCCCGCGCTCATCGTGCCCGGCGACATCGCAATCATCTGCGGCGGGTCCCTCTTCATCTGTCTGCTGGCGGGGTTGCTGCCGGCGTGGAATGCAGGACGGCTGCAACCCGTGGAGGCGCTGCGCAATGAGTAAAGAGAGCAGGATTAGGATCAAGATTACGAGCAGGAGCCACCTGCCGTCCGCTCCCCCCTGCTCGTAATCCTGATCCTAATCCTGATCTTCCCCATGTCTTCCCCCCTCCTCCGCGCCACCGGCCTGCGCAAAACCTACCGCATCGGCTCCCGCCTCGTGGAAGTCCTGCGCGGCGTGGACCTCACCGTGGAAGCCGGCGAGTTCGTCGCGCTGCGCGGCGCGTCCGGCGCGGGCAAGAGCACGCTGTTGCACCTGCTCGGCGGACTGGATCGCCCCAACCACGGCGAAATCCAGTTCCGCGGCCAGAGCCTTGCCGCGTTGACCGATGGTGAACTCGCGCAGCTCCGCCTCGCGCACGTCGGCCACATCTTTCAGGCCTACCACCTCCTCCCGGAACTTGACGCGTTGGAAAATGTCGCCCTCCCCGCCCGCGTCGCACGGCTCGATGTCGCCGAGGCCGAGCGTCGCGCGCGCGACCTGCTGCGCCGCGTGGGACTGGAGCACCGACTGGAGCACCGCCCGGCGGAACTCTCCGGTGGCGAACAGCAACGCGTGGCCATCGCCCGCGCGCTGGTCAACCAGCCCGCGCTCATCCTCGCTGACGAGCCGACGGGCAACCTCGACTCGCACACTGGCGAGGAAATCCTGAACCTCCTCTGCGAACTCCGCGCCGAGCACAACGCCACCCTCGTCATCGCCACGCATGATGCCCGCGTCGCGACGCGCGCGCCACGCGTCGTGGAGTTGGTGGACGGCGCGTTGAAGTGAGCGGTTCGCAGGTCGGTTGAGAAAGGTTTCGCTTCCCAAGCAAAGGCTCGTGTCTAACATTCGGCCCGTGCAGCACACGAAGTTTTGATCCCCGGACAATCCATGGAGGCACCGCAAACATCTCCCGGCACGAACGGCTCCGACGACGGCAAGCTGCGCATTTACTTCCTGCCCAACCTGATGACGGCGGGGAATCTTTTCTGCGGATTTCTGGCCATCACCAAGATCGTCGAAGCTCAGTTGGACTCGGGGCCGCCTTATCCGAACATCCGCGCGGCGCTGCTCTACATCCTGCTGGCCTGCATCTTCGACCTGCTGGACGGACGCGTGGCCCGGATGGTCGGCAAGGAAAGCCCGTTCGGGCGCGAGTTCGATTCGCTGGCGGACATCGTCTCCTTCGGCGTCGCACCCGCATTTCTCGTGCACCGCATCGTGCTGCGGGATGTGTTTGTGGGCGCACCGGAATTGGGCTGGCTCATTGCCGCGATCTACCTCATCTGCGGCGCATTCCGACTGGCCCGCTTCAACTGCCTCGCCGCGATGCCGCAGTCACAGTCGAACCACTCGGGTGAGTTCACCGGTGTCCCCATCCCGGCGGCGGCGGGCATGGTGGCCTCCCTCACGCTGATGATGATGTCGTGGGACGAGAAGGAATTCGCCGTGGGCAACTGGCGCTATGTGCTGCCCGTGCTCCTGCTCTTCCTTTCCTACCTGATGGTCAGCGAGGTGAAATACCCGTCCTTCAAGAAGCTGAACTGGCGGGCGGCTCAGCCGTTCCACAAGATGCTGCTCATCCTCGTGGTGATCGCCACGTTCGTCCTGCTCAGGAATCAACTTCTTCCCGTCGTCGCCCCGCTGCTCTTCACGCTCTATCTCCTCTACGGCTTCATCCGCCCGAGAATTTCCCGCCAGATGCGGCGCGACATCGAGGAAGACGAGGAAAACGAAGACGATGTGGCCCCGCCGTCCAAGCCCGCTGCCTGAGCCATGCTGCAAAGCTACCCGTTTCTCGAAGCCTTCCTCACCGGCCTCATCAGCGGTTTCCTTGTCTCCATCCCCGTCGGCCCCATCAACGTCACCATCATCCACGAGGGTGCGGAGCGCGGCTTCCGCTGGGCTGTTTTCATCGGCGCTGGCTCAGTCCTGATGGAGGCCATCTACTGCGCTCTCGGCTTCGCGGGCTTCTCCGAGCTGTTCACCACCAACGTCGCGCGCGCCATTCTCCAACTCGCCAGCTTCGCGCTGATGATCTTCCTCGGCGTGAAATACCTCTTCGCGAAGGAAGTGAAAACCACCTCGCGCAGTGCCGAGCGCATCGAGGACCAGTTTCAGCCGCACACCGCCTTCATGACCGGCTTCGTGCGCACGCTGGGCAACCCTGGCGTGCTGCTCCTCTGGGTTGCGCTTTCCGCCACCTTCCTCTCTCACGAATGGGTGGACCCGAACTGGACGAGCAAATCCATCTGCATCGGCGGCGTGGCGGTGGGCGGCTTGACTTGGTTCACGCTCTTGAGCTACGTGGTCTCCATCGGACAGCGCCACCTCTCGGACAAGACGATGCTGAACATGTCTCGTGGTGCCGGCGGAATGATGCTCGTAGCCGCTCTCGCGCTGGGCTACAAACTCGCGCTCCTTCTCGCAGACACGCTCAAAGCCGTCGGCGCGCCGCGCGTGTGACGGCTTCAACCAAGCCAGCGCAGTTCAGCCACAGAGGCACACAGCTAGGCCCTTTCATCCGCCCGGTGAACCCCGCTCGCTGCCCAGAATCTGGGGGCATCTGAGGCCATCTGTGGCTTCCCCACTGGCCGGATTTGAGTTCAACCCTCACGCCAGCGCCCGCTCAAGGAACGGACGGCGAGAGGCCGGAGCGTTGGGACCGGGACAAGGGTGTTCATCTTACGCTTGGGTTTTTAGCCTCACGCGAAGGCCGCGCCGGGCGCAAAGGGCTTGCCAGCGGCCGTGGCGAGGCCGGCCCCGGGCGAAGGTTGTGGGCGGGTCCGTTGCGAAATGATTCCTCCGCCTTTGCGGCCTGCGCGGCCTTTGCGTGAGGCACGTCTTGGGAGCGGGTTCATCCGAGCAACTCCTGCTTGTAGTCGCGCGTCGGCAGACCGTAGCCCGCCCGCCGGATGGCCAGCGCGGGCGCGATGATTTCCGCCCGCGGGTCAATCTCGCGTCCGAAGATGAGCGGCCAGAGCCACCGGGTGTTGTTGACGAGGTCATGGGAATTCTCCTCGTCGAAGCCGGGCCGGAACAAATCCACCGCCATCTGCAACTCGTGGGTGAGTTCCGCCTCCGTGGGATGCCCGGGCTTGCGGCTGACCACGCGAAAGGCCTCCAGGTCTTTCTCCTCCAGCCGGTTCAACCTCCCGATGAGGATGTCAATCGGGTGCGGGAGGATGAACGTGCAGTTGCCGAGGTCGAACGACTGCGTGCGCGTTGCCCAGTGTGGCGAAGTCCGAAAGTTCAAACCCGAGCCGACTTGGATGTAGGGCCGGCGCTGCTCATCGCCCAAGCCGGCGGCTTCGACGATGGCTTCCAACTCCTCGAAATTGGAAAACAGGTCAACATCCCCTGGAGCGGCGCAGAACCGACGAGGGTGATTTCAAAATGCTGCCCGGGTGGCAAGGCCTCGACCAGTCGCTTGAGCACATTGGCTGCTGGACCGTTGAGGTGAAACGCCACTGTCCACGGGGTGCTAATCATGGCGTGAGTGGGGCGCGGATATACTTCACCGCCTGATCAATCAGCCGGTTCGTCACGCCAGGGTCGTGGTGGAACTGCGCTGCCAACGCCCAGTCGCGCGCGCTCCACGCCTGGCGCTCCTTCTTGAGCAGCAGCCGGGCGGCGATGCGTGCCTTACGCCAGCAACGATTGGTCTTCGGTTCCATCGTCAGCAGTTTAGCCAGCTTCACGCTGCCGACAAACTGCTCTCTAGTAGAGCCTACACAAACTCGTTCAGGTTGAAGAGCACGCGGCACAACTCGCTCATCGGCGACTGCGCGAGGAACGGCGCCGCGACCGTCAGTTCCCGCTCCGTCGGCTGGCAGGCCCAGTGCGCACGGTCAGCGACGGTGCTGGCGAACTCGCGCGGAGCGGCGATGGAGGTGCGTCCACCCGCAACGAATATTGCGAGCAGAACAAAGCTGGCGGTGAGTTGGGGCCGGAGCAGTTTCATTGCTGACGGGTCACTCCGGCAGCGGCTTCACCGCCATGCCAGATCTGGACTACTGGAAAAGCAGGTCCGGTTCATGGCGTTTCGGCCACTGCTTCCACGGGATGAGACACCACCATCCACGCCGGGCAGTGGATTTCAGACTGCCTCCGAAACCTGCTCCAATGGGC
>CAMBZO010000173.1 GCA_945872195.1 Akkermansia muciniphila
TGCACGCCGAGGCCGAGGAAGCTGAGGAAGGCTTCGAGCAGCATCACCGCCGGCACCGTGAGCGTGGTGTAAACGATGACCGGCCCGAGCACGTTGGGAATCATGTGGCGCAGGATGATGCGCCGCTTGCGCAAGCCCAGCGCGTGCGCGGCCTCGACGAACTCCGTCCGCTTCAGCGACGCCACTTGTCCGCGCACGATGCGCGCCATGGTGAGCCATTCCACCGCGCCAATCGCGGCGAAGAGCAGCCACAGCTCGCGGCCCAGCCAGACGGTGAGCAGAATCACAAAGAGCGTGAACGGGAGCGCGTAGAGGATGTCCACGAGCCGCATCATGAGCGCGTCGAGCTTGCCGCCGATGAAGCCGGAGATGGCGCCGTAGAGCAGGCCGATGGTGAGCGCCACGCCCGTCGCGCACGCGCCGACCATGAGCGAGACGCGGCCGCCGTAGAGCAACCGCGTGAACTGGTCGCGCCCGAGGTGGTCGGTGCCGAGCCAGTGTTTCGTGGACGGCGGGGCCGCGCCGAGCGCGAGGTCCTGGGCGTCATAGGCGTGCGTCAGCCCGGTAACTCTCGCCGCTTTGCCGACCGGCGGGAGTATGGGCGCGGCGACGCAGAGCAAGCCCAGCGCAGTCACGATGAACGCGCTAGCGAGCGCGAGCTTGTTCTTCTGCAAGCGCGCCCATGCGTCCTGCCAGAGGGAGTGGCCGACCTCGACTGGCTCAGGGACAGCAATGGTTAGAAACGGGGAAGACATTTTAATTAGCCACGAAAGGGCGCCGAGGACACAAAGCCGATGTGCCGGCGATTTGCAGTCGCCGGCACGGGCGCACCGTGCTCATTCCCCATTCTGCATTCTGCATTCCGCATTTTCATTCGAGGCGCACCTTCGGGTTGAGCCAGGCCTGCGCGACGTCCACCAGCAGGTTGAAGAAGAGGATGATGGCCGAGAAGAAGAACACCGTGCCGCCCACCACCGGGATGTCGCGGTCGAAGACCGAGCCGACGAAGTATTTGCCCAGCCCCGGGATGTTGAAAACCGTCTCGATGACGAACGAGCCGGTGATGAGGCCCGCCGCCGCTGGGCCGAGGAAGGTCACCACCGGCAGCAGGCCGCCGCGCAACGCGTGCCGCGTGAGGATGCGCAGGCCCGAGGCGCCCTTCGCCCGCGCGGTGCGGATGAAATCTTGCCCCATGACCTCCAGCATCCCGCCGCGCGTGAGCCGCGCGACGTAGGCGGCGAGATGGAAGCCGAGCGTGAGCGCGGGCAGCACGCGGTCCCCGGGCGTGTTCCAGCCGGAGGTGTGGAACCAGCCGAGCTTGAGCGCGAAGAAGAGCACCACCATCGGCCCGAGCACGAACGTGGGCAGGCACACGCCCACCATCGCGGCGGACATGGGCACGTAGTCCTGCGCGGAGTTGGGCTTTTGCGCCGCGAGCATCCCGGCGGGCAGCCCGATGGCCAGCGCGATGAGCAACGCCCACGCGCCCAGCTCCAGCGAGACGGGGAAAGACTCGCGGATGATTTCGCCGACGGTGCGGTTCGAGTGGCGGATGGAGGGCTGCTGTCCGGTGACGAGCGACTTGAGGAAGTTGACGTATTGCACGCCGAGCGGCTTGTCCAAGCCGTAGTGCGCTTCGAGCCGCTTGAGGATTTCGGGGGGGATGCTTTTCTCGGCGGTGAACGGCCCGCCCGGTGCATAGCGCACCATGAAGAAGGTGAGCGTGGCCACCGCCCAGAGGACCGGGAGCGTTTGCAGCAGGCGGATGAGGAGGAAGCGGGCCATTACGTTTTAGCCACAGAGGAAGACAGATCGGACACAGATGAAGACTTGAGAACGGGACTGCAGGAGAGCAGGACACTGTATGGCGCTCAACTTTAGCTCCTTCCCAATCTGTGTTTCATCAGTGTGCATCTGTGGCTAAAAAGTCCGCTTCCTGACCTCGCCCGCTACTCAAACCACAGGTGCTTGTAAGGATGGTGGTCGAGCAGGGTCGGGTGCCAGCCCTTGAGCTTGGGCGAAATGAGGTGCTGGCGAGTGTAGTGGTAGATGGGGATGATGGGCAGCTCGTCCATCAGGATGATCTCGGCCTTCTGGAAGAGTTCGTGGCGCGCGGCGGCGTCCCCGGTGCGGGCGGCCTCGCCGATGAGGCGGTCGTATTCCTTGTTGCTCCAGCCGGTCTCGTTCTGGCCGCCGCCCGTCAGCCACATGTCGAGGAACGTGTTCGGGTCCACGTAGTCGCCCGTCCAGCCGGCGCGGCAAATCTGGTAGTTCATCTGGCGTTGCGAATCCAGATACACCTTCCACTCCTGGTTCAGCAGCTTCGCCTCAATGCCGAGGTTCTTCTTCCACATCTGCTGGATGGCCTCGGCGATGACGCGGTGGGATTCCGACGTGTTGTAGAGCAGCTCGAAGGGGGGAAAGCCCTTGCCGTCCGGGAAGCCGGCGTCGGCGAGAATTTTTTTGGCCTCGGTCAGGTCGCCGCTGAACTTGCCGCGCGCCGTGTAGCCGCCGGTGCCGGGCGGGGTGAGGTTAAACGCGGGGATTTGCCCGGCCTTGAGGATGTTCTCGGTGATGGAAGCGCGGTCAATGGCGAGCGCGAGGGCTTTGCGCACACGCTGGTCGTTGAGCGGCGGCTTTGTCGTGTTGATGCGGTAGAAGTAGGTGGAGAGATAGGGCTCGATGCGGATGAGGTCGGGGTGGTTCTTCCGGTAGCCGGGGATTTTCGAGAGCGGCACGGTCTCGGTGACATGGAGCTGGTTCGCGCGGAACATGCGCTCCTCGGTCTCGGAGCTGGAGATGGGATAGAAGGCGAGGCCGTCGAGCTTCACGGTCTTGGCGTCCCAGTAGTGCGGGTTGCGTTTGATGGTGAGGACCTCGTTGACCTTCCACTGGTCGAGCGTGAAGGAGCCGTTGCCGACGAAGTTCTCGGGGCGCGTCCACTTGTTGCCGCGCTCGTAGGGCTTGCCGTGCTTGGCGAGGGTCGGCAGGTGGACCGGCATCCACGACGTGTGGTTGACGAGCGAAAGGAAGTAAGGCGTGGGGCCGATGAGCGTGACCTGAAAGGTGTGGTCATCAATGACCTTGTAACCGACCTGCGAAAAGTCCTTCAGCTTGCCCTCGTTGTAAGCCTGCGCGTTCTTCACGACGTGGTGCATGTAGGCGTATTGCGCCGCGAGCGTGGGTTCGAGCATCCGTTTGTAAGCCTCGAAGAAATCGCGCGCGGTGAAGGCGTCGCCGTTGGACCACTTGGCGTTCTTGCGCAGAAAAAATGTGTAGGTGAGCAGGTCCGGCGAAATCTCCCACCGCTCGGCGACGCCGGGAATGGGATGCAAGTCCTTCGGGTCCTCGTCCGTGAGCCCCTCGAACAGGCCCATGAGAATCATGTGCTCGGGCACACCGGTGACAA
Organism: Akkermansia muciniphila; assembly: GCA_945872195.1. Lineage (GTDB taxonomy): Bacteria > Verrucomicrobiota > Verrucomicrobiia > Limisphaerales > SXTU01 > SXTU01. Next base: position 3,410 of record CAMBZO010000173.1, read on the forward strand.
TCTGCGGGTCGAGGTCCGATGGCTCGGAGCCGTTGCCGCGATGGAGGATCATCTTCCCCGGCGCGACGGCGGGACCGGAGCCGAAGCCGGGGTCCGCCTTCGCGCCGCTGCCGCCGGAAGCCGCGGGCTTGTCGGCGGACTTGTTGCAGCCCACGAGCAGGACAGCCAGACACGCGGCGGTGAACAGTGCTTTCATGCCGCGAAGCCTTTCCGATTCCGGCGGCGCGAGGAAGCGTAAAAGGAGGGCAGCCGGGCTCCTCCCTCAACCAAACGTCCGCTTCAAACGCCCGTCGTGATACGCGACGCGTTGCGTTGCGTTCATCTTCTCGAAGTCAGGCTTGCCGTCCGCGAGCTTTGGCCAGTCGGCACCGTTTCGAGTTTCGGGTTTTGAGTTTTGGGTTTCGTTCGTGCGCGCGGCCAGCGGGTTGTCCCTCACTTCGACGGTCGCGCGCTTCTTCGCGCTGCCGTCGTAGCTCATCGCTTGGTCGGTGAGCTTGAGGTCGTCGTCGAGTGTGCGCGTCGGTTTGATGCCCTTGCCCTGAAGCACGCCGTGGTAAGCACGCACCGCTTCGTCCGGCGAGATTTTGCCATCGGTGATAAGGCGCAGCATCTCGATGAACGCGAGCTGGTGCTCGGCGTTGTTAATCTTGCGTCCGAAGAGCGCCACGCGCGCGCCGTATTTCTGCGCGTCGTGGATGAGCCGGAAGGCGTCGTAAGTCGTGCCCGCGCTGCCACCGAGGATGCCGACCACGAGGTTCGGGTCGTATTGCGCCAGCTCCTCCATCGCCTTCGGACCGTGATAGACGATCTTTAGGAACACGGGCCGGCCCGCGTCCGGCACACCCGCGAGCGTGCGCAGGATGTTGTCATTGATGAACTCGCCGAGCTTCTCCGGCGCGATGCCGCTGCTGACGTTCGGGTCAAAGATTTCGAGGAAGTGCCTAAAACCCTTCCGCTCCGCCTCCTCGCGAAATTCCTTATACCAGAGCAAAGCCTCGCGGTCTTGATCCAGCTCGTTGACGAAGGTGATGGAGTAGAGGCCGAGATTCGCGCCGGTAAAACTCCCGCTGCCATCGCGGTCGCACTCCACTTCGCCGCACTGGATGTGGTCAATGCTCGCGCTGCGGAAGGGCTGGCTCGGCTCGCGCGTGTAGCAGCCGTGACGCACGGCCCACACGTCGGTGGTGTCGTTTGCGCGGGCGGCGGGCGTGACGTGCGAGTTCTTGAAGAGGCCTTCCTTGATGGCGAGCTGCTCGTTGACGTAAGCGGACATCAGCATGATGTCCACCAAGCCCTGATGCGTGACCTCGCGGATGATGTCGAGGAACTCCGGCAGGTTCCGGTAGCCGAACTCATCGCGGCTCCAGACCTCGGGGGAAAACTTCGCGGGCTGCGAGCCGCGCTGCGCGAGGAAGCTCCGCGGCCCCGGCGCGCGCACGCCAAACGCCATGTCCGCATCCTTCGCATCGGCGATGATGAACGCGCGCGAGGCGCGGTTGGCCTTTATCTCGGCGAGCTTGGCGTCGAGGGATTTCATTTCTTAGCCACGGATTGAACACGGATGAAACACGGATGGGGAAAGAGGAATTTCCCGCCGCGTTTTCTTCTCCGTGTTCAATCCGTGTTTCATCCGTGGCTAGAAATCACTTCTGCTGCGCCATCATCTGATCCGTGATGGCCTGCACGAGGCGCTCCGCCTCCGCATCCAACGTGGCGGACTCCGCTTTCGGCGGCACGGCGCAGGCGACGCCCGGACGCCACTCGGCGTTGTCGCACAGCTCGCACTCCTTCAATCCGTGACGCGGGTCGGGGATGCCGAGGCTCTGCTTGATCTTCAGCAAGTCCTGGAGCTGGGGCGCGGTCATCGTTTTCGCCGGGATGCCGAGCTGTGCGGTTACGAGAATCGTCCGGCAGTAGGCCTCGAGAATCTCCATCTTGAAGTAGGCGTCCTCGACGTTGTTGTGGCTCCAGCTCACGACGCCGTGGTTCGCCATCAAGATGGTGTTGTGCTTGTCCACGAGGTCCGCCACGAGCTTGCCCATCTCCGGCGTGCCGGGCGTGCGATACGGCGCGACCGCCACGGACGCGAACACTTCATACTCCGGGATCATGCACGTCGGCGGCACGAGGCCGGCGACCGCGAAGCCGGTGCTGTAAGGCGGATGGCAGTGGCACGTCGCGACGGCCTTGGGCTGGCGCTTCATGATCTCCAAGTGCATGAGAATCTCGCTCGTGCGGCGTTTCACGCCGGCGAGTTGGTTGCCCTCGAAGTCCACGAGGCACATGTCCTCCGGCTTCATGAAGCCCTTGCTCACGAGCGTGGGCGTGCAGATCGCGATGTCCTCGCCGACCTTGATCGCGATGTTGCCGCCGTTGCCGTCCACGTAGGCGCGGCCCCACAGGCGACGGCCGATGTCGCAGAGTTGCTCCTTGAGCGCGTGCGCGGCGGGGGAGTTGAAATAGGCTTCGAGTTCCGCCTTTGAGGACTTCGAGGTGAGCGGCTTGCCCGACGCAACGGACCCGGATGACGAGCTGCCGCGCCGCTGGGTGTTGGCGTGATCGCGGATCGCATCGCGCGCGGAGGGCGTGAGGATCGCGTCGTTGGCGGCGGCGGTGAGGTCGCCACCCTTGGCGATGATGGCTTCGATGTCTTTAGCGGTGAGAAC
>CAMBZO010000174.1 GCA_945872195.1 Akkermansia muciniphila
TGAGAATCACCCGCCGCAATGGCGGTCACCCCCCTCAAGCCATCCGGAATGGTTGTTTGACCAGAGGAGTTGACTCCCCACGCCACCACCGTGCCATCGCTCTTCAAGGCCACGGTGTGACCACCACCCGCCCCAATGGCCGTCACCCCGCTCAAGCCGGCGGGAATGGTCGTTTGACCAGAGCCGTTGACTCCCCACGCCACCACCGTGCCGAGAGTTGCAGCTAGCGCTGGTGAAAGCAGGAGGCTCGACCCCCAAATCGAAAGGGCGGCAGCTTGGATTAGGAAAGTCCCAGCAGTTTTCATCGCTGGCACCATTGGTCAATTCGGCTCCCGACTCAATCTTAAACTTGGGCGGGAAGTCCTTGTCACTCCGCTCCGTATTCCTCGCTCATCTGCTGGTCGCCGTGCTCGGGGTTGGGGATGAGTTTGCGGTTCTTGGAGTCCACCACGAAGTCGAGGTGTGCGAGGGGAATCTGGCCCAGCAGATTCGGCGGCACGTCCATGGCGGCAAGCGGCTTCATTTCTTGGGCGGCAGTTCGCGGATGAAGGCCCAGGAGACTTCGGCGGTTTCGCCGGTGTCGTAGGTGACTTTGAAGTGGCTGCCCAAGTCGCCGTCCACTTCCACGCTGACGGGAAGGGCTTTCGCGGAAATGCGGTTGGCCTTGCGGATGGCCGCGTGGGGTTCGAGAAAACAGAGGCCGTCCTCGAACTCCACGTCGAAGGCGTCTTCCCAGCCCAGATAGCGGGCGTGTCGGACGCGGGAAAAGACGGACTTGCCATATGTTTTTTTCAGTTGCACCAGGGTCTTCATAAGCGGCCTTCGTGTTTCAAAGCCGTGATGAGCTGACCAGCTTCCGGTCCGGCGTCCAGCCTTCGGCCCCCACCAGACGGTTCACATCCAAGCGGCCGATGAGCCGGTGTTTGGTGTCATAAACGTGGACGTGGCGCGGCTCGTGGTCGCCGATGAACCACTCCAGAACATAACCGCTGCGTCGGACTTTACCCATGATGCACTCCGGTCATTTCTTGGGCGGCAGTTCGCGGATGAAGGCCCAGGAGACTTCGGCGGTTTCGCCGGTGTCGTAGCGGACCTCGAAGCCGGTGCGGGTATCTTCGTCCAGCAGCACGGCCACGGGCATCGCCTTGGCGGAGATTTTATTGGCCTTTTTGAGAGTGGCGTGCGGCTCCAAAAAACTCAGCCCGTCCTCGAACTCCACGTCGAAGGCGTCCTCCCATTCGAGATAGCGGACATGGATGATGTCCACCATTTTGGCGGTGCCGAACGGTTTCTTTAGGCGGCTGGCGGTTCTCATAGTCGGCCTTCGGTTTTCAGTTGCTCAATGACTTCTACCAGCTTCCGGTCGGGAAGCCAGCCTTCCAATCCCCGCATGGCGGTGATGTCGAGGCGGCCCAGTTTCCGCCCGCTGCTGGTTTTCACATGGACGTGACGCGGTTCGTGGTCGCCCGCCCACCAAATGATGATGTAACCGCCGCGCCGGACTTTGCCCATGGTGCACTTCGGTTATTTCTTCGGCGGCAGTTCGCGGATGAAGGCCCAGGAGACTTCGGCCACCTGCCCGTTGTCGTAGTGGACAAAAAAACCATGGCGGAATTCTTCCTCGACCTCAACACGCTGAACGACGGCCTTGGGCGCAATCCGGTTGGCTTTGCGGATGGTGGCGTGCGGTTCAAGGAACGAGAGGCCATCGTCGAAATCCACCTCGAAGGCGTCCTCCCATTGACGGTAGGTGGCGTTTTTCACCGGCGAGGCCTTGGCCTTGCCGAAGGGCGCTTTGAGCGGATTGAGAACTTTCATAGTTTGCCTTCGTGATTTAATTGCTGGAGAAGCTCTACCACTTTCTTCGGTGGCTTCCAATCATCCAATGGCGCGTTTGTTTCGAGTGCGACCCGGCCGAGCAGTTCACCGCTGCTGTCGGAAACATGAACATGGCGGGGCGGATGGTCGCTAATCACCATTCAAAGATGTAGCCGCCACGCCGGACTTTGCCCATAGGAGTTCAGTATTCCTCGCTCATCTGCTGGTCGCCGTGCTCGGGGTTGGGGATGAGTTTTTGGTTCTTGGAGTCCACCACGAAGTCGAGGTCTTCGAGGGGAATCTGGCCAGAGCCGCGAGCATTCATAGAGCTTCGGCAAATTCCTCGACGCTGACGCCAGCCTGCTTGAGCGCGGCGCGCAGTGTGCCCAGCGCAACTTCACGGTGCATAGGGAGGACGCAGCCGCGCGCGCCCTCCGGCGTGGTCCGCTTCATCACCACATGGCTGCCGCGCTGGCGGTCCACTTGGAATCCGAGGCGTTGCATGGCTTTCACGGCTTGCGCGCCCGAAACGATGGGCGGTTTAGGCATGGGCCAGTTCGAAGCTCCGAACGGCTGCCGTCCGTTTCACCGTCTGGGGGAAGGATTCCAGATAAAGCTCGGTGGCTTCGCGGAGATTGGCGAGGGCTTCCGCCTCGGTCTTCCCTTGGCTGGCGGTGCCGGTCTCCGGGCACTCGGCCACCAGCCAGTCGGTGTCGGTGTCGGGGTAGATAATGGCGGTGAGTTGCATACGGTGAAGCTAGACGATTCGGGCCAAGGAGCAAACAGTCATTGGGGGCAGATTCAGTATTCCTCGCTCATCTGCTGGTCGCCGTGCTCGAGGTTGGGGATGAGTTTGCGGTGCTTGGAGTCCACCACGAAGTCGAGGTCTTCGAGGGGAATCAACAGGTTCGGCATCTGGGTCATGGCAAGTCGGCGGCAAAGTCATCCGCCATTTCTCCATGCTTGTGCTCCGGGTTGGGAATGAGCTTGCGGCCCCGCAAATCCACGACCCAGTCCAAGTGTTCCAAGGGGATTTGCCCGATGATGTTGGGCAGGGTGTCGGGCAGTTGGATGACATCGAACGATCCCTTGCGGCCTTGAATTTCCAGTTCCACGGGCGAGAAGACGATACGCTTCTCGGAGCGGTCGGACATGGTGCGGGAGGTGATCTCGCTGACGGGCCGCAGGCCCAGCGCCTCGACAACGCGGCGTTGCAGATAGAAGCGCGTGGCCCCGGTGCCCACGAGCGCCTCGGCTTCAATCGCGCGCGGGCGGGTTTTCCGGCGCTTGCGGGCGAAATCGCTCAGGTCGTCGTAGTTCGTGGCCCGAAAGGTGACGGTGACTTTGCCCATGAGCGGAAGGTGCTGCGTTTTGGCGAGTGCGTCAACGCGGTTCACGGATTCGGTCAGCCGGGTCCGCGCCGGATCAATCGCACGGCATCCAAACGCAGCCGCGCAGTCTGGATGTGCTGCGCCAGCACTGACTGCTGCTGCACGAGTGCCGCCACCTCTTCGGGCCGCACGTTCGGATTCACCCGCTGCAACTCCGTGAGCCGCGCGATCTCCCGGTCCAACGCGTCGTCCATCTGCTGACTGGCCCGGCTGACGAGCGTCGGCGCCTGCTGGTTCGCCAGCGCCTCCGCGCATTCGACCAGTTCTGGCAGCAAGTCCTCCCGCAGGCCGGGCAGGTCCAGCAGCGCATGCACGTCGCCGGCCTTGAGCCGGCGGGCAAAACCCTCCGCATCCCACGTCGCGCTCTCGTCCTTGCCCGTGTGATCCACCAAGATGCGGACGGGCGTCGGCGGGAGAAAACGATCCACATGCAGCTCGGGCGGGGCGATGCACTCCAGCACGAACACCGCCTCCAGATACAGCCCGCGCACCTTCTCGTCCGGCCAGTGGGCCACGCTGCTGTTGCCCTGCTCGGACCCGAGCAGCAGGTCGAGAGCGGCCGTCACCAGCGGATGGTCCCAGCTCAGGAATTGCAAATCCTCCCGCACCAGCGCTCGCTGCCGGTCGGCGGTCACCGTCAAGCCCTCGGCTGGCAATCCGGGAAACGAATCGGCGAAGACGCCCGCTGAGCCGAGCCGGTAGGTGCGCGGCCACAGCTCCTCGACGTGCAGGTTGTAATGGTCGAAGACCGCGAGCAGAAACGCGTCGAGCGAACGGTCATCGTCTTGCCGGCGAATTTCCTGCACGACCGGAGCGGCGGCTTCGGGGCGAAACGAATTGAGTTCCAGCAAGCGGTCCCGGCCCTGCTCCAGCCGCGTCGCGAGCTCCGCAGCGGCGAGTCGCGTCTGCGCAATCAGCCGCTCCAGCTCCGCCCGCGATGTCGCCTGCGTCTCGTGAAAGTCTTGCGCCAGATCGTGGACGCGCGGCCCGAAGCGCTCCAGCAGCTCGCGCCCGCCGCGCAGATTCCGGGCGCAGGCGTTCAGCCCCTCGTCATACCAGCGGGCTAGCACTTCCTGCGAACTGCCCGTGGTGAACGGGACGTGGATGTGTATCTCCGCCTTTTGTCCGATCCGATCCAGCCGCCCGATGCGTTGTTCCAGCAGCTCCGGATCGAACGGCAGGTCGAACAGAACGAGATGATGAGCGAACTGGAAATTGCGCCCTTCGCCACCAATCTCCGAGCAAAGCAACAGCCGCGCGCCGTCGTCTTCTGCGAACCACGCGGCGTTCCGGTCTCGCTGCACCAGCGGCAATCCCTCGTGGAACAGCGCGACCTTGAGATTCACCTGCTGCCGGAGTGCTGCGTCAATGGCCGCGACCTTCGCCTGGGTGCGGCACAGGAGCAGGACTTTCTCCGTCGGCTGCAAACGCAAAAACTCCACCAACCACGCGAGGCGTGGATCGAGGCGAAAGTCCGGCTCGAAGACGCTGGTCGTGCCCGTGTCCGCGGCGAACTCATCCGCCAACGCATCGAATAGACGCGGCGCTCCATCGGGCGCGGACAGCGGCTGCAAGTGAACCGTCCGCTTCGGAAATCCCTTCATCGCCAGGCGAGTGTTGCGGAACATCACGCGACCGGGCCCGTGCTGGTCAATCAAGTCGCCCAGCATTTGCTCGCGCAGGGCAGTGTCACCGGCGGCGATGCGCGACAGCTTCGCGCGGACGGTGGGTGCGTCGGATTTCAGAATGGCCGCGAGCAAAGTCGCTTCGTCCTCGCCGAGTTGCTCGCGCCCGAGCAACTTCCCAGCGATGCCCGCCACCGCGCGATACTGCTCCGCCTCGCCGATGAAGGCCGCGAGATCGGAGTAGCGGTCCGGGTCCAGCAGCCGCAGCCGCGCAAAGTGGCTGGCCATGCCCAGTTGCTCCGGCGTCGCCGTCAACAGCAGCAGGCCGGGGGTCTGGCGACCCAGCGCCTCGACCAACGCATATTCTGGGCTGACCGACTCCGGACTCCAGCCGAGGTGGTGCGCCTCATCCACCACCACGATGTCCCAGCCCGCCGCGAGCGCCTGCGCGCGGCGGCGCTCATTGCCCGCGAGCAGCCCGATGCCGCACAGCACCAACTGATCGTCGAGAAATGGATTTGCCTCCGGCTGATACGCCTCGATGGACGCGCACCTCTCCTCATCAAACAGGTGAAACCACAGGTTGAAGCGGCGCAGCAATTCCACGAACCACTGGTGGATCAGCGGCTCCGGCACGAGAATCAACGCCCGCCGCACGCGCCCCGTCTGGAGCAGCCGATGCACAATCAAGCACGCCTCAATCGTCTTGCCCAAGCCCACTTCATCCGCCAGCAGAACCCGCGGAGCCAGCCGCCGCGACACCTCGGACGCGAGATAAAGTTGATGCGGCAGCAGATCAATGCGCCCGCCCGCAAACCCGCGCACCGGCGATTGCCGACGACGATGCTGATGCCGCAACGCAGCGCAACGCAGGTCGAACGCAGTCGTCGCATCCACCACGCCATTGAGCAGTCGCTCCTCGGGCCGGCTGAAGGAAAGCGTGTCGCTCAACTCTGTCTCACACACCCGCCCCTCCGCGCACAGGTAGGTGAACAAGCCCGCGTGCTCGACGAGCGATTGCACCACGAACGCAGCGTGAGCGCGTGTCTTGACCTTGTCGCCCGGACGGAAGCGCACGCGCCGCAACGGCGCGTTGTCCAGCGCGTAGCAACGCGTCTCACCGGCGGCAGAAAAGGCAAGCGTGACCACGCGGTTCGTGAGCGACTGGACGGCGCCCAATCCGAGTTCGGGTTCCGTCTCGCTCATCCACCGCTGGCCCGTTTGGAA
>CAMBZO010000175.1 GCA_945872195.1 Akkermansia muciniphila
TCGGCGCGGGCCGCGACCAGGGCTGGCCCGGCCACGGCGACGTGGGCAAGCCCGGCCCGCTGGAAGACAACTGGGCTTCCAACTACGCCGCTGGCGACCTCGCCGAGGAACTCGTCGCCGAGGGCTATTGCGCCATGAAGTTCTGGACCTTCGACCGCGCGTTCCACGAACACGGCGGGAACTTCCTCCCGTGGTCCGCCGTGAAGGCGTGCGTGAAGCCCATGGAAGAAGCCCGCAAGCGCGTGGGCGACAAGATTGAAATCCTCCTCGATGGCCACGGCTTCTTCCAACTCCCCGCCGCGCTGCGCATCGCCGAAGCCATGCGCGACCTGCGCCCGCTCTGGCTCGAAGACGTGATGCGCGTGGACAACGCCGACACGCTCGCCGACTTCCGTGACAAGGCGCGGCTGCCTATCGCCGTGAGCGAGATGCTCACGAGCCGTGAAGACTACCGGCTCGTGCTGGAGCGCCACGCCGTGGACTACGTGATGATTGACCCGACGTGGGTGGGCGGCATCAGCGAGACGCGGCGGCTGGCCGAGCTGGCGCAGACCTACAACATCCCCGCCACCATGCACGACTGCACCGGCCCGCTCACCCTCTTCGCCGGCCTGCACGTCGCCACGGCGGTGCCGAACGTCACCTTCCAGGAAAGCGTCCGCGCACACATCCGCACCTTCTACAGCTCACTCATCGAAACGAACGTGGTGATCGAGCAAGGCTTCGCGCTGCCGCCGGAAGCCCCTGGCTTGGGCACAAAGCTCAAGCCAGAGCTGTTCGACGCGAAGCGCGCGAGCTACCGAATCACGCGTGCTTGAGCTGAGAGGGGAATCCTGCCCGCCTCACTACGCGACGGAGTGGGCGGGCCTTTCAACCGCGACGTTCCGGCTCCGTGAACGGCCCTGCACCTATTGCCTTCAACGCTGAGTGAAGCCAATGCACTTCCGGTCAAAGGATTTACACACTTCGGTTTACGCTTTACGTTGTCATCACTCGACATGAGCGAAATCAGCACACGCATTGAAACCGCGCACGGCGCATCCGCGCTGCACCGGTCATTGGCGGAACTGGAGGCTGGCCTGATCACGCTGCCACCGGCTTCGAGGGACTCCGGTAGGCTGGCGTTCATCGTTCGTCGGCCATCCAAGGAAGCGCGGGAAGTTTTGCGTGCGGCGCGGCTCTCCCCAGAGGAAGGGCTGCCCGGCGATAATTGGAGCCGCAAGCCTTCGCCCGACCCCACAGCGCAACTCACGGTGATGAGCCTCGACGTGGCCGGGCTGATCGCCAATGGCCAGTCGCTCGCGCTGTTTGGTGACAATCTCTTCGTGGACCTGGACCTCTCGGCGGAGAATCTCCCCATCGGCTCGCGGCTGCGCGTGGGCGGAGCCGTGGTGGAAGTCACGCCAATGCCGCACGATGGCTGCAGCAAGTTCAACGCGCGGTTTGGCAATGCCGCGCTGAGGTTCGTAAACGCCAAGCCCACCCGTCACCTCAACCTGCGCGGCATCTACTGGCGCGTCATCGAGGCGGGCGAAATCGAAGTCGGCTCGCCCATCCAGGTGCTTTCGCGGCCCGGCCTCCCCGCGTGATTTCAATTCGCTGAGGTGGCCTCCGAGGCCCAACCGCCAACGTGTGCTTCGTTGTCGCGCTGGCTTGCGAAACGGGGCTTTGGCGAGCAGAGTTGCCGGATCGTGAGTTGCGCCAACTAAATCTCCTGCCATGAAATTATCCCTCACCCTCGCCCTCGTCTCTCTCACCACCGCCGTCGCGTCTGCCGGCGAACCGGCGGGCTATTACAGCCGCACGATCTTCGCGGACGACTTTTCCGGCAGCGGCTTCGGGCCGCGCTGGGGGCATTACAAGAGCGGCAGCGTGGTGAAGGACGGCGTCCTCGTCGGCATCACGCCGGAGAGCTCCGACCACTCCGCGGTGGACAACATCCGCTTCCCCGCCGAGCGCGACCTCGAGGTGTCGGTGAAGTTCCGGTTCGTCAGCGAGAAGGCAAAGGGTTTCAACGTGTGGCTGGATGACAAGGATTACAAAGGCTCGCACGCCGGTCACATTTGCAGCGTGTCCGTCAGCACGACGGCGCTGACCATCGCCGATGCCAAGACCGGCAACTTCCGCAACGACATCTACGCGAAGAAGAAGGCGACACCCATCGCGCTCACCGCCGAGGACAAGGCGATGCTCGCCACCAAGAACACCAAGCTCCCCGTGAAGCTCGCGCTTCAGGAATGGCACACGCTGGTGATCCGCACCAAGGGCGACGGTGTCGAAGTGAGCCTCGACGGCAAAGTGGCCGGCACGTTCAAGTCCGAGGGCATCGGGCACGATCACAAAACGCTCGTCAGCCTGACGACCAACCCAGTGGATGTGCATTACGACGACTTCAGCCTGAAGGCCGCCGGCCCGGCTGCAGCAAAACCTTGAGGAGTGTTTCCTCCCTGCTCCATGCGTGGTTGAACGTTGCCCATGAACTTGGTCCAAATCACCCCCGGCGCGGGCGGGATGTATTGTGGGAATTGTTTCCGCGACAACGCGCTCGTCGCCGCGCTGCGGCGGGGCGGGCACGAGGTGCTCATGGTGCCGCTCTACTTGCCGATGACGCTGGACGAGGAGAACCAGAGCGCCGGGACGCCGACCTTCTTCGGCGGCATCAACGTCTATCTCCAGCAGCAGTCCGCGTGCTTCCGCCGCGCGCCGCAGTGGCTGCACAGCCTGCTGGATTCGCCCATCCTCCTGAAACTTGCCGCCGGTCGCGCCGCCAAGACCCGCGCGGCGGACGTGGGGGAACTCACGCTCTCGATGCTGCGCGGCGAGGAGGGCAACCAGGCGCGCGAACTCGACGAGTTGCTCGCGTGGTTGAAAACCCAGCCGCGCCCCGACGTGGTCCTGCTCTCGAACGCGCTGCTCGTCGGCTTCACGCGCAGGCTCAAGGCCGAGCTGGGCTGCAAGGTCATCTGCAATCTTCAGGGCGAGGACGCTTACCTCGACTCCATGCCCAGCTCGTTGCGCGAGCGGGTCTGGGCACTGCTGGCCGAGCGTTGCCGGGACTGCGACCTGTTCCTCGCCCCGAGCCGCTACTTCGCCGACACGATGGCGCGGCGGCTCGAACTGCCGGCGGAGAAGGTGAAGGTCGTGTTCAACGGCATCAGCCTCGAAGGCTACGCCGAAACTCCGAGTTCCGAATCCCGAGTTCCGAGTTCTCCCACCCTCGGCTACTTCGCCCGCATGTGCCGTGAGAAGGGGCTGGACCTGCTGGTCGAGACGTTCATCGAACTCAAGCAGCGCGGGACGGTGCCAAACCTCAAGCTCAAGGTCGGCGGCGGGTGCGGGCCGGGCGATGAGGCATTCGTCGCGCAGCTCAAGGGACATCTGCGTCGCGCAGGCTGTCTGGGCGAGGTTGAGTTTCACCCGAACCTCACGCGCGCGCAGAAGGTGAGTTTCCTGCGATCGCTCACGGTGTTTTCCGTGCCCGCGCTCTACGGCGAAGGCTTCGGGCTGTATCTCATCGAGGCGATGGCGGCGGGCGTGCCCGTGGTGCAGCCACGTCACGCGGCATTCCCTGAACTGGTCGCGGCCACCGGCGGCGGGCTCATCGCCGAGGCGAACGCGGCGGCGCTGGCGTCAGCCATCGAGGGGCTGCTGCTGGCCCCGGCGCAACTCCGGTCGTTGGGCGAGGCTGGGCGATGCGCGGTGTCAGAACTGTTCACAGTGGACCGCATGGCCGGCGAGGTCGCGAGCCAGTGTGAAGCCCTCCTCCGAACCCGCGATTGAGGCTAGTTGAACCTTGCGCTCGATCCCCGGTGAGCGCGCTTTTCAGCGTTCAGAGTGATCTCACTCATCTCGTGTAATCGCCCTCATCCGCGCCTCCAGCTCCGTGCGCAGCCGCTCCCGTTCCTCATCACTCGCCTCGCGCGGGATCCGCACCGGCGGACCGAGCTGCACCTCGCAGCGCGCGAAGGGCAGCGGCACTTGGAAGCGGTCCCACGTCTTGAGCCGCCACTTGCAGCTCAGGTGAAAGGACGCCGGGACAATGGCCATGCCCGTGAGCTGCGCGAGCGAGATGATCCCCTCCTGCACCACGTAGCACGGCCCGCGTGGCCCGTCGGGCGTGATCGCAAGGTCGCGGCCCCGCTCGCCCGCTGAGACGAGTTCGCGCAATGCCTGCGGCCCGCGTCGGCTGGACGATCCGCGCACCGGCTCGACGTCGAACAACTCCAGCACCCGCGCCAGCATCCCGCCATCGCGGCTCGCGCTCACGAGCGCGGCCATTTTGCGCTGCGGCTGCCGTGCCTGCACGTAGCGCCGGAAGAGAATGAGCGAGAGCGCCAGCCGGTTGTGCCACAGGCAGAAGATGACCGGCTCCTTGCCACCGTTCTCGAAGAGGTTGGTTCCGTCATGCCATCGCCAGCGGAGCGTGGCCGCGACGGAACTCGACACCAGCCAGATCAGTCGTGCCGCCAGCAGTCCGTGCCACTTCGCCCGCTGGGGAACGACGGGGCCGGAGGAAGAAGGTTTGGCAGGCGGGTTCAAGGCAGGTTTTGGCGGCGTCTTCCGTCTTTCGTGTTCCGTGACTCAGGCCGAATGCGTGCGAAGACCAGCACGCAACACGGAACACGGAACACGACAGTTGCTTCCATTAGAGTTTCAACCTTTCTTCAACCCCGCCCGCACCAGTTCCTCCACTGTCGCCTGCTCGCCCAGCATCGTCTGCGCGGCGCGGACGGTCTCGTGCGCCTCGGGCTGCTTGAAGCCCAACGCCATCAGCGCGAGCACGGCGTCGTTGATCCGCTGGCCACCGGCGGACAACGCGCGTTCCGCGCTGCTCGCCTCCCACGCGCCTGCCGCGCCGATCTTGTCCTTCAGTTCGACCACGATGCGCTCGGCGGTCTTGCGACCCACGCCGGAGATGGCGGAAAGCGCTTTTACATCGCCGCTGGCCACCGCGCCCCGGAAGGCGATCGGGTTCATGCCGCTGAGAACATTGAGCGCGATCTTCGGGCCGATGCCGCTGACGGTGTTGATGAGCATGCGGAAGAGATCGCGCTCGGCCGCCGTCGCGAAGCCATAGAGCACATGGGCGTCCTCGCGAATGGCGAGATGTGTGAGCAGTCGCACGTCGCCGCCGGGCGCGGGAAGCTTGTCGAACGATGACAGCGGGATGAGCACATCGTAGCCGACGCCGTGGACATCCACCGTGACTTGCGTGGGCAACGCCGCAACCAGCTTGCCGTGCAGAAAGGAAATCATGCTGCGCCGTTGTAGCGGAGGAACGCGCGGACGCGCAATGCGGAAGGCCGGGGTAAACGCGGAATGATAAATGCGGGATGGGCCAACGGTGTCAGACGCGTTTGGGTGCGGCCAGCGAAAACCGGCCGGCGCTCTGCACATGGGTGAGCGCCAGTGCCAGCGCGTCGGCGGCGTCCGGGTCAGGCAAGTCCGCGAGTTGCAACATGCGCTGCACCATCTTCGCCACCGCAATTTTTTGCGCCGCGCCGTAGCCGACAATGGCCTGCTTCACCTTGCGCGGTGCGACCTCGTAAATCTCCAGCCCCGCCTCCGCCATCGCGACCAACGCCGCCCCGCGCGCCTCGCCCATGATGAGCGCGGTCTGCAAGTTCTGCGCGAAGAAGAGCCCTTCCACGATGCACACCGTCGGCTGGTGCTGGCGGATCACGTCGCGCAAGGTCGCATAAATCTTCGCCAGGCAGCGCGAACGATCCCAACCCGCCGGACAGAGGATGGTCCCTTGCGCCAGCGTGGTCGGGTGCGGCTTCGCGATCCGTATCACGCCAAAGCCTGTGCCGCGCAGCGAAGGGTCCACGCCGAGGATGACTTCGTGCCCGCGGGCAGAGGCCGGGGCCGGGGCCGCCAGCGCGGGAGCCGCGCCTCGTTTGGCCTTGCTCACGCGGCTCTGCAACTGCTCGAATTCTTTCGGCGAAATACCCACGCGCGCACCGTGGCAGACGCCGAGACGGGAGCGAAGCGCGAAGTGGCGCAGGCGCAGTTTGAAATGCCTGCTGACTCTCTGCGA
>CAMBZO010000176.1 GCA_945872195.1 Akkermansia muciniphila
GTGACGAACAGGACGAGGATGGCGCGCCAGAAATTGTTGCGTTGCATGGGCAGGAAAAGAGGCAGGAATTGAGTCGCGGATCAGGCCTTCGTGGGGGCAGCGACAGCGTCGGCCTTGTCGAAGTCCTCGACGACTTGGCCGACGGCGGATTTGAGGATTTCAAATTTCGTTTCCTCAGAGCGGATGGTCAGGCTCTTGTCCTTCACACCGACGACGGTGCCAAGGATGCCGCCGGTGGTGACGATCTTGTCGCCCTTCTTGATAGCCTTGCGCATATCGTCCTGCTGGCGCGCCTGCTTCTGCTGCGGGCGGATGAGCAGGAAGTAGAAGACCACGATCATCAGCGCCAACGGGACGAGGTTCGTCCACATGGGCACAGGCGCAGCCGGTGTGGGGGTGCCGGGAACAGCCTCGGCGGCGAAGAAACCAATGAAAGCAAGCAATGTCATAGGCACAAGAGCGGCTCAATCTAGGGAGGAGTCGCACTTTGGCAAGCACAACCTCGGGCAAGGGAGGCGCGCTCCTCGTGCAATTCATCGGCCAGATCATCGCGCTGCACGTCCTGCGCATGCACCGACCGGCTGGGTGGCGAGGCGAACGAACGCCCCGTCCACTTCGGTGAGATCTTCGCCACGCTCTACGACCGCGTCGGCATCAACGCCAACCAAGTCACCCTCCCCGACCTCTCCGGCCGGCCGCAATTCCTCGTGGACGGCTGGGAGCCGCTGAAGGAAGTGATTTAGAAATCAGCGGTCGGCAGTCGCGAGAAGGCAGGGAGAACTCGCTCACCAAAGTCAGCCAGCTCAGGGCGCGTAGCCGAGCGTCGTGTTGACAAGTGTCGGGCTCTTCACGGTCTCCACATGCCAGTCCCAATAGACCCGGTTCCAAGTGGCACCATGCGAGGGCTTCTTGGGCAGGTTGCTATACCAGGCCCAGCCCGGCGCGTTGCACATCACTTGGTCCACATCGGTCATGGCCCAGATGGCGGAGGGCGAGCCGAAGCTTTCGATGTAGCTGAGGCGCTGAGGGACGGCGGGCGCGGCGGCGTTGCCATAGCCGAAGGGCTTGGCGGCGAGAATGGCGTCGGCGGAGGTGTTGACGCTCCAGTTGACGGCGTAGCAGCGAACCTGAATTCCGAGCAGGGAGTTGGCGGCGGTTTGCCGCTGGAAGCCTGCGCACAGGAGGGCTTTGATCTCATTGGTTTGCGTCGCGCCGAGCGTCGCGGGCTGCGGTTGGCTGAGATAAGGCGCGAGGAACCAAGTCAGCGTGCTATTGCCGCCCCGGGTGTAGCTGGGCGGCACGCCAATCTCGATGGGGCCGCAGAGTTTCCCATCGTAATCATCCGCGTAGAGCTGAATCGCGAGGCCGACTTGTTTCAGCGCATTCTTGCACTGCGCCTGGGTGGCCTTGCCTTTGGCCTTGGCCAGCGCGGGCAACAGCATCCCCGCCAGAATCGCAATGATGGCGATGACCACGAGGAGTTCGATGAGGGTGAAACCAGCGCAACGGCGGGCGGGTTGAGGCGGGCGATTCGTCATGTTCGGTTAGCTGACGGAATTGTGGTCCGGCAAATTCCACCAAAACTCACCGGCTAATTTGCACCGCCTTCACCAACCCATCAATCGTGTGCTGCTTCGCCTCGACCGTTGGCTGGAGGCCAAGCGCGACGAGCGCCTTCGTGGTCTCCGGGCCGATGCTCGCGGTCTTCAGCGCGGAGAACTTCTTCAGCAACTCCGGCAGCGGGAAACGCGCGTGGAAATTCTCGACCGCCGAGCTGCTCGCGAAGGTCAGCCAATCCGCGCCTTCCTCCAGCAGGCGTGCCGCCGCGCCGCTCACGTCCTCGGTCTCCGGCACGGTTTGATAGACGGCGACGTCGTCCACGATGGCCCCCTGCTCTTCCAACAGCTTGGGCAGTTCGAGATTCGCCACTTCGGCGCGCAGCAGGAGGACCCGGAGGTTTTCCAGGTCTTCCTTCGCTCCGATGGCCTTGCTGATGTCCTTGGCCACGTATTTGTCCGGCATCGCGTCCACAGAAAGGTGCAGCTCCTTCAGCTTCGCCGCCGTGGCCGGCCCGACCGCCGCGATGCGCACGCCGCCGATGGAGCGGAGGTCATCAAACGCCTTGAAGAAATAGTCGAAGAAGCTCGTGACGCCGTTGGGGCTGGTGAAGACCATCCACTGGTAGCTGCCCAGCCCGCCCATCATCTCGGCAATGAGTTCTTGCCGCTTGGGCGCGACAATCTTGATAGTGGGAATCTCCAGCACGTCGGCGCCGAGTTCCGTGAGTTGGTGCGCAAGTTCGCTCGCCTGCTCGCGCGTGCGGGTGACGACGACGCGCTTCCCAAACAGCGGGCGCTGTTCAAACCAGTTCAGCTTCCCACGCAACTTCACTACGCCGCCGATAATGGTGACAGCGGGCGCGGCGAACTTCGCCTTGTCCACCACGTCCGCGATGTTGGCGAGGGTGCCTTCGATGCTCTGCTGCCGTCCGGTCGTGCCCCACCGCACGAGCGCGACCGGCGTCTCCGCCGCCATGCCGTGCGCGATGAGTTGCTCGGCAATGCGCCGGATGCGCTCGACGCCCATGAGCACGACCTTGGTGCCGGGGCTCTTCGCGAGTTGCGCCCAGTCGATGCTGCTCTCGTCCTTCGTCGGGTCCTCGTGCCCGGTGAGCACGGTGAAGCTGGAGCAATGGTCGCGGTGCGTGACGGGGATGCCCGCGTAGTTCGGCCCGGCGACGAAGGAGGAAACGCCCGGCACCACCTCGAAGGGAACCTTCGCCGCCGCGAGTTCCTCGGCCTCCTCGCCGCCCCGTCCGAAAATGTAAGGGTCGCCGCCCTTCAGCCGCACGACGGTCTTGCCTTCCTTCGCCTTCGACACGAGCAACTGGTTCAACTCCTCCTGCGGGATGGCGTGGGCGGCAGCGCGCTTGCCGCCGTAAATGAACTCGGCGGACTTGGGCGCGAGGCGCAGGAGGTCAGGATTGACCAGCGCGTCATAAACCACGACATCCGCGCGCGCGAGCAGCTCGGCTCCACGTCGCGTAAACAAACCCGCGTCGCCCGGCCCTGCGCCAACCAAATAAACTGTGCCTTTAGCCTTCATGTGCGCGGGACTGTAAAAGCCGTGGCCGAAAGCTCAAAGGGCAAAAGCAGGTGGTCGGCTGCAATCCGCAGGCCACGCTCTCGGTTGGTCACAGCGACATTTTTCTTCACCGACTGTGAGGAATCCCCCATCGTGCGCCCTCATGAATATGTTCGATTTACAGGGTGAAGTTGCCGTCGTCATCGGGGCCACAGGCGTCCTCGGCGGCGCGCTCGCCGACGGCCTCGCGGAAGCCGGCGCAAAAGTCGCGGTCCTCGGACGCAATGCCGAACGCGGTGAGGCTCGCGTTCAGGCGATTCAGGCGAAGGGCGGCCAAGCTGTGTTCTTCAATTGCGACGCCATCTCCCGCGCTTCACTCGGCGAGGCGCACCAACAAATCGAAGCTAAGTTCGGTGCGCCGACCATCCTCGTGAACGCCGCCGGCGGCAACGCCCCGCAAGTCACCGTCACCGCCGAGCGCCCGTTCGAGCAAATCGCGCTCGCCGACTGGCAGGCGAACTTCGACCTCAATCTCGCCGGCGGCGTGCTGCTGCCGTGTCAGGAATTCGGCCCCGGGATGTGCCAGCGCGGGCGCGGTAGCATCATTAACATCGCCAGCGTCTCCGCGCACCTGCCCCTCTCGCGCGTCGTGACCTACTCCGCCGCGAAGGCCGCGGTCCTGAGTCTCTCGCAGTTCCTCGCCCGCGAGTGGGCGCTGAAGGGCGTGCGCGTGAACACACTCACGCCCGGCTTTTTCCCCGCCGAGCAGAACCGCAAGCTGCTCTTCAACGAAGACGGCTCGCCCACCGCGCGCACGAAGTCCATCTGGGGACACACGCCGATGAACCGCTTCGGCGAATCGCACGAGCTGATGGGCGCATGTCTTTTCCTCGCCAGCCACAAGGCCAGCAGCTTCGTGACGGGCACGGATATCCGGGTGGATGGTGGGTTCTTGAGCCAGACAATCTGAGGAAGTGCAAATTGGAAATCACCTTCATGCACCTCCTCTCCGCCAGTGCCCAGAAAGGCTCCGCCGTCTCCGCCGCCCAAGTAACCGACCTCGTCGCTCAGGCCTGTCCGGCGGCAGAGTATCGCGGCAAGAAAGTTTTGCTCATCGTGCCGGATGCCACGCGCACCGCGCCGGTGGGGCTGATGTTCCAGACGCTCTTCCAGCAAATCGGCGCGGCCACGGCGAACTTCGACATCCTCATCGCGCTGGGCACGCACCAACCCATGAGCGAGGCGGCGATTTGCGAGCGCTTGGAAATCTCCGCCGCCGAGCGCGCGACCACCTACAGCACCGTCCGCTTCTTCAACCACGAGTGGGATAACCCCGCCGCGCTGACCAACATCGGCACGCTCACCAAGGCCGACACACGTGAGTTGTCCGACGGCCTCTTCGAACTGGATGTGCCCGTGGAGATTAACAAGCGCATCTTCGACTACGACCAAGTCGTCATCATCGGCCCGGTTTTCCCGCACGAGGTGGTCGGGTTCAGCGGCGGCAATAAGTATCTCTTCCCCGGAGTCGCAGGGCCGGAGATTTTGAACTTCTTCCACTGGCTCGGCGGCTGCGTGACGAACCCTATGACCATCGGCAACAAGTGGACGCCCGTCCGCCGCGTCGTCGACCGCGTCGGCGCGATGGTGAAGGTCAGCAAGCTCTGCATGGCGATGGTCGTGCGCCCGGACAAGTCGCTCGCGGGCCTCTTCATCGGCACGCCGGAGGCCGCGTGGGACGGGGCGGCGGACGTGTCGCGCACGGAGCACATCGTCTTCCGTGACCGGCCTTACCATACGGTGCTGTCCTGCGCGCCGAAGATGTATGAGGACATTTGGACCGCCGGGAAGGCGATGTATAAACTGGAGCCCGTCGTGGCCGACGGCGGCGAACTCATCATCTACGCGCCGCACGTCACCGAAGTGAGCGTCACCCACAACAAGACGATGCTCGCCATCGGCTACCACTGCCGCGACTACTTCCTGAAGCAGTGGGACCAGTTCAAGGATCATCCGTGGGGCGTGCTCGCCCACAGCACGCACGTGCGCGGCATCGGCACGTTCGAGCACGGCGTGGAGAAGTGCCGCATCAAGGTCACGCTCGCCACCGGCATCCCGCGCGAGGTCTGCGAAAGCATCAACATGGGCTACCGTGACCCCAAGACGATTGACATGGAGAGCTACGCCAACCGCGAGGCGGAGGGCGTGCTGCTGGTGCGCAAAGCGGGGGAAATGTTGTTCAAACTGTCGAACCCGCCCGCATGGCAGAAGGGTGTGGAGAAGGCGGAGAAGTAAGCAGCGTTCAGTCTTCACCCATAAAGGTGATCGACGGGAACCATCAACGATGGGACCAGCCGAAGCGGCCCGCGCGGTCGCCCTGGTTCAAGAACGGCCAATAGACAAAGGCGGATTTGCCGATGACGTTCCCCTCCGCGAAGTCGCCCCAGGCGCGTGAATCGAGACTGTTCATGGTGTTGTCACCCATGACGATGTAGTGGTTGGGACGGACGTGGAATTCCTGCCGGCCGTCGCTGAAGAGCGGGGCCAGACCGGATTTCGCGTTCAACCCCGCGACGAGTTCGTTCACATGCCCTGAGAACTTGCTGTCGTCTGGCGGTCCCGTGAGATGATAGACGTTCTCGAAACGCGGCGCGCTGGCGTCAAGGCGCTGGCCATTGATGCGCAAGTGCCGGTCATCGCCGACGCGGACCCGCTCATCGCCCAGCGCGACCATGCGTTTGATGTAGAACTGATCCTGCGGCAGGCTGCGGATGCCCTTGGTCTCGAAGACGATGATTTCGCCGCGCTCGGGGCGGCGAAAGTTGTAAGCCAATCGGTCCACGAACAAGTGGTCGCCGCTGATGACCTTGAGCTTGAGGATGTCCTCGCCTTTGCGGAACCGCTGGCCGGGATAAAGCCCCGAACGATGCACACTCCCGCCGAACAACTG
>CAMBZO010000177.1 GCA_945872195.1 Akkermansia muciniphila
ACGAGTCGTGGCGCTGGCGCTACAAGGTCGGCGACCTCTACCACCAAAAGTTCTGGAACCAGGCGGCGAAGTTCGTGATGGAGTCGCCCTTTGCCGTGCAAGACAAGTTCGTCTCGCTGGACAGCGGTGCGTTGAACTACGAACCGGGCACGACCGCCGAAATCCGCACGCGCATCCTCGACGCTCAAGGCCGCGCGATGCCGCGCGCGAAGGCCGAGGCGTGGCTCATGCGCGAGGGCCGCAAGGTCGCCACCGTCGCGCTCACCGCCGACGAGAACGAGACGGGCATCTACCGTGGCCGCACCGCGCCGCTCACCGATGGCGATTACGAAGTCCGCGTGCGCGTCGAGGGCCTGCCGGAGGCGGAGATGAAAGCCCGCACCGGCTTCGCCGTCCGCCGCACCGCGACGGGCGAGCTGGCCGAGCTGAACTGCAACGAGCCGTTACTCCGCGAACTCGCCGCGAACTCGGGAGGCCGCTACTTCCGCGAGGAGGAACTCGGCGCGCTGCTGGAGCGGCTACGGCCTTTGAGCGAAGGCCGCGTGGTCGAGACCGAGACGGTGCTGTGGCAAAGCTGGTGGTGGTTCGGCGGGGTCATCCTGCTGCTGGCGCTGGAGTGGGCTTTGCGGAAGCGGGCGGGGATGATGTGAGCTGTGGAAGACCGTAGGCGTCGGATGTCTCCGACAACCACCACGCGAGGTCCCATTCCTGATCTCGGCGGCTACCAGAAGTCGGCGGTCCGGAGCTTTTCCAGCAGGCGCTCATCCGCAGCGGGGAATGAGTAGTTGCCCAGCGTTTTCCGAGTCACCCACGCCACAGATTGGCAGCCGATGGCGCGAGGTTTGGCGTCCGCCTCCGCCAGCGTGCAGCGGAAGAAGCGGAGGTGAACGGTCTTCTCCGGGTAGCGGTGGGTGATGCGCTCGATCTCTTCGTGAACGCACACGGCCACGCCCAGTTCCTCGTGCAACTCGCGACGGAGACAGTCCTCGAAACTCTCGCCCAGCTCGCGTTTGCCACCGGGGAATTCCCACAAGCCAGCGAGGTGCGCGCCCGCAAGCCGCTGGGTGATGAGGAGCTGGCCGGCGCGGAAGACGAGGCCGGCACTCACCTCGATGGAATTACGAATTGCGAATTGCGAATTGCGAATCGGCTCCGGATCGCCTGGCGGGTGCTCTGGCAAATTCGTCATTCGGAATTCGCCATTCGAGATTACCTCCCGACGCTCTTGTAAACCCACCCCCGCCGCTCCATCTCCGCTGGGTCGAACAGGTTTCGGCCGTCGAAGAGAATCGGGTGCGACATCGTGGGGCGGGCGCGGTCGAGGTCGAGTTGCTTGAACTCCGGCCACTCGGTGGCGATCACGATGGCGTCGCAGCCGAGGGCGATGTCGTTCATGTCCGCGACATAAGTGATGGTCGGTCCCGGCGGCAGGACGCTCTTGGCCTTCTCCATCGCTTGCGGGTCGAACACTCGGATGGATGCGCCTTCCTTGAGCAAGTGTTGGCAAAGGTCAATGGCCGGCGACATGCGCACGTCATCGGTGTTCTGCTTGAAGGCCAAGCCCAGCACGCCAATTTTCTTGTCCTTCAACACCCACAACGTGTCCGTGAGCTTTTTGAGGAAGCGCTCCATCTGATCCGCGTTGATGCGCTGGACCTCCTTGAGCAACTGGAAATCGTAGCCAAGCTGATCGGCGATCTTGATGAACGCGCTGAGGTCCTTCGGGAAGCAGGAGCCGCCGAAGCCCAGCCCCGCGTTGAGGAAACGCCGCCCGATGCGCGCGTCCATGCCCATCCCGTTCGCGACCTCCTCGACGTTCGCGCCGCTGGCCTCGCAGATGGTGGCGATGGCGTTGATGTAGGAAATCTTGAGCGCGAGGAAGGAGTTCGCCGCGTGCTTGATCAGCTCGGCGGAGTTGATGTCCGTGATGATGATGGGCGCGTTGAACGGCGCATACAGCTCACGCATCGCGGCGGCGGGCCGGGGTGAGCTGACCCCCACGACGATGCGGTCGGGCTTCATCAAGTCCTCGACGGCGAAGCCCTCGCGCAGGAACTCCGGGTTGCTCACCACATCGAAGTCCACCTTCGCCTTGCAGTAGCGTTTGATGGTCTCGGCCACCTTCTCACCGGTCTTCACCGGCACGGTGCTCTTGTCCACGATGATTTTGTAGCGTGTCAGGCTGCCGGCGATGTCGCGGGCAACGCGCTCGATGTAGGACAAGTCCACCGAGCCATCCGGCTGCGGCGGGGTGGGCACGGCGATGAAGACGACATCGGACTTCTCCACGCCCTCGGCGGTGCTGCCGGTGAAGCTCAGGCGACCCGAGGCCACGTGCCGCTTCACCATCTCCTCCAAACCCGGCTCGTAAATGGGAATGCCCCCCGCGCGCAGCATCTCGACCTTCTTCAAGTCGTTGTCCACGCAGATGACGGTGTGGCCGACCTCGGCGAAGCAAGCGCCCGTGACGAGGCCAACGTAACCGGTGCCGATGATAGTGAGTTTCATGCGGTAGAATTTCAGGTTCCGCTCACCCGCCGCACATGACCGAGGTTACTTCTTGGCGGGCGCGTTGGTGGCAGGGACTACGGGAGTCGTGGCGGCGGCCGCTGCCACCGGGACTCCGAGGGCGAGCTGCGGATGGCGGCGCACGAGCTGCTCGCGGCGCATCTCCGCCTCCATGCGCCAAACGGAGACGGGCTTGGCGCGAAGCACCTCGTCGTAAAGCTTGATCGCCTGATCGGGCTGCTTCTTCTGCTCGTGCAGCAGGCCAAGGGCGAGCCGGGCCGGGTGCGCCTCGGGCGAGGTGCTGTGCTGGGCCAGCACTTGCTGATAGGTGGCGATGGACTTGTCCGTCTCGCTGACGGCCTCCTGACATGCGGCCACACCCAGCAAGGCAGCGGCGGAGGCGGATCCGGTGGGGTTGGCGGCGAGATACTTTTCAAAATGCGCCTTCGCCTCGGGAAACTTGCCCTCGGTGAAAAGCCGGTCGGCCCCGAAGAGCAGTGCGCGGTCAGCGGCCTTCGTGCCGGCGTGCTGCTCGGCGACCTTGAGGTAATCCGCCGCGAGCGGTTGCGGTTGCTTGCCCGTGCGGTCAGCGGGTTTGTTCAGCGCGGCAAGCGCGGCGTTGGCCGAAGCCTCCTGACCGGCGCGGACGTGGCTGTAGGTGAAGGCGGCGAGCCAGACCGCGAGCGCGGCGGCTCCGGCATAGACGAGGTGCAGCTTGTGGGTTTCAAGCCACGCCATCACTTCGATCTGCCAGGAGGAGGGTTGTGTTTCTTCAGGTTGCACAGATAAGGCCGCGCATCTTCCGAGCGAGTCAAAAAAACGCAAGCCCAAAGCTTCTCCCTGTCGTGTAGTTTTCGAAAGCGGACTTCTGCGTGTGAACTGGAGGGTAACTGCCAAGGTGGGTTTTTGAGGATTAGTCCCCTTTTGTTCGCACAGAGCTGTCCCGTTTTGATCGCACCACGACAGTGGATAAGCATATGGGATTGATTTTGCGGCAGATTCACCGGGCCCGGTGGCAATCTAATTCCTGCCAGTCACAAACTCATTTGGGGTCCCTGACGTTCTCGCTGGGCCGCGCTGGGCTTTCGATGTCGAGATCGGTCGCCGCTTCGCAGGGATTCGACGGAGCTGTCTGCGGCTGCGTAACAGCTTCGGCCTTGTCGCGCGCCTGCGCCTTGCGTTTGATTTCCGCCTTCACGTCCTTGAGCCGGTCAGGCCACACGAACGTTGGGGCTGTCGCGGGGTCGTAGCCGGCCATGTGGCCGGTGAGGCGCTCGGTGGGCTTGGTGTATTTCAGCACCGTGTCGCCGAAGACCTCGCGGCACAGCGCGGCCACGCCGGGGTCATATTCGAGCAACTCGGCGCGGGTATTGACGTGGTTGTGGTCGTGGTCGTTCTCGCGGTTGTTGTCGAACCACGACTGCACGGCCTCGGCGAAATACTCGTGGTGGTTCACGCTCGCGTATTTGCCCTTCCAGAGGCCGGCCTTCATCGCGGCGGCGTAAGTCGCCTTGAGCCGCGTGTCGAAAGTCGGGTCCACGTTGGCGAGGCCGCGCAGGTGGAGGTTGTGCGCGAACTCGTGGATCAAAATATTTTCCGTCGAATACGGATCGCCGACGTAGGCAAGCAGATTCTCCTCGCCGCAGGAACAGAACGGGTCGCGCTCGCTGCCGCCGAGTCCGCGCGCGCGCGCGTCCCAATAGTCCTTCGCAGCGACGCCGGGATAGCCGGGCATCGGCCCCTTGCCCAGACGAGCGAACTCCGGCTGGTCCGTGGTGAACTCGTTCCACGCCATGATGCACATCCGCGCGCCGCTCTTAATCATCGCGGCGCGGATGTCCGGCCGGTGCGCGAGCATCTGGTCCACGAGGAATGCGGCTTCCTTCAGCGCGTAAGGATTCACCTTGGCCGAGGCGACGATGGGGAATCCGTTCGCACTCACGCGCTGGGTGTAAAACGCCGGGACCCCGTCCTTGCCCGCTGGGTCGAAGCGGAAACCCTGCACGCGCACCTCGCTGGTGACAGCGGCCTCGGCCTTGTCCGCGCGGCCCACCAATACGAAGCGATGCCCGAGCGTGGTGGTGATAATGGTGTCTTTGCCCGGCTCCAATGAACCATTGGCAACACGCTCGGTGGGCGATTTGAGCCAGAAGATGTCGGCAACTTGCGTGCTGCCGTTGATGATCTGGAGTTGGGGGCGGGCAGCGCTTTCCGCGGCAGAGGAAGTTGCCGCGACGAGGCAGAGGAAAAGAATCAAGGATGAGGCACGCATGAGAGAATGGAGCGGAGAACTTTGGTTGAGGCACGCGTTGGGGACAGTCGCCATTTTGGGAACGTGCGGGAGCTTCATGGGGGTTGCCGGTGGTTCAAGCGACCTCGAGGACGCGCGGTCCGAGCACGTCCAGCTTCGGCGTGATGCCCAGCCCCGGCTGGGTGCTCGCGGACATGAAGCCGTTCACGCGCTGCGGCGCGCCGTCGGCGGTGGAGACGGTGACGGAGTTGTTGAAGTCCGTGCTCGTGAACCGGAACTCCTCCGGCGCGCTATGCGCGAGGTGCGCGATGGCCGCGGTGGTGATGTCGCCGCCCCACGAGTCCTCCAGCGTCATGCCGATGCCCATGCTCACGCACAGATCGCGCGCCTGCTTGATCTTCGTCAGCCCGCCGAGCTTGCTGATTCTGCTGCGGGGGATAGTGGGCTGATGAAGGAACCCATGAAGCGTGGGGAAAAGCCTACTCTTGAGCGACAGCTGAGCGACAGCTCCCGAGTAGGTCCGGCCCAATGGCCTGACCGGCTTCAGATTTTCTCCAACGCGTCGCGGGCGCGCTGTTTGGATTCGGCGTCGTCCTTTTCGCGGCTCGGGAGCGCCAGGCCTTTGTTCAATTCGGTGCGCGCCAATTCCTTTTCGCCAAGCGCCGCGTAGGTGCGGCCGATCTCCACGCGATGCGCCACGCGCTGCGGCGCGAGGCTGATCGCCTTCTTGAAATTTTTCACCGCGTCCGCATAGGACGCCGCCGGCAGCGCGCCGTAGATGAGCTTCGCGAAAGTGCGGAGCACCGGGTTGAGGTCGGCCATTTCGTAGTGCCACGCGCCGAGCACGTGAAAGGCGTAGTCATTGGTGGCATCCAGCGCGATGGACTGCTCGGCGTGCTCCTTGATGAGTTTCGAGTAGGCGATCTTCGTCCGGTTATCGAGCAACGGCGCGACGCGCCCGTAACAAATCGCCAGCGCAAGATGGGCGAGCGCGTTCTTCGGGTCGGTGGCCACGGCGCGCTGGGCGTAGCTCACGGACTTCTGCCCCAGCGCGAGCTTCTCCGCCTTGGCTTTCGCGTCCGGCATGGCCAGCGCGTACTCGCGCGCGATTTTCCGCAGCAGGTCGGCGTCGTTGCCCCCGAGTTTCTCGGCTTCGAGATACGCGCTCAACGATTCCTGCGTCTTGAACTGCTGATCCAGCGCATCGCCCTTGGCCACGAGAGCGGCGATGGAGTCGTT
>CAMBZO010000178.1 GCA_945872195.1 Akkermansia muciniphila
ACGGTGATTTTGCTCAAGGCGAAGTTGCCGTTGTCCGCGCGGCCCGGCCCGGCCTTCGTCATCGAGGCGTGGGCAAGGGCTTCGAGGCGCAGACCGGTGAGGCGACGCTGCGTGGTGGTGAAGGTGAAGGTGTATTCGTCGCTCGCGCCATTCGCGCCCTCAGCCAAGTAGGAGAGGTCGTCAAGCTTCTTGAAAGTCGCGCCCGCTTTGGACTTCGTGCTCGCGAGTTCCACAACGGTCCAGACGCCGCCAGTGGGCATCGCTGCGCCGGATGCGAGCCAGGCGTCGAACTTCGGGGCGAGCGTGGCTTCGTGGCGCTTCAGTTCAGCAGCGAGCGGCGCGGCGGCGGCCTGCCACTTGGTTTTCGCGTCACGGCTTTTCTCCGGCTCCATCTCGAGGTCCACGACGCTGCGCACCGTCGTCGTGAAAGTGGCGAGCATCCGGTAGTAGTCCTCGTTCGGGAGCGGGTCGTATTTGTGGTCGTGACAGCGGGCGCAGCCGATGGTGAGGCCGAGGAACGCGGAGCCGGTGGTCGAGAGCATGTCGTCCATCGCGTCGTAGCGCGTGCGCTCGACTTCGTTGGCGGTGATTTGCGTGGGGAAGACGCCTGCGCCGAGGAAGCCCGTGGCGCTGAGGGCCAGCGGGTTGTCCGGCTCGAACTCATCGCCCGCGAGCTGCCAGCGGAGGAACTGGTCGAAGGGCAGGTCGCTGTTGAGCGCCTTGATCACGAAGTCGCGGAAGTGAAACGCGCCGGGGCGGTCGTAGTCGTGCTCGAAGCCGCTGCTCTCGGCGAAGCGCGCCACGTCCAGCCAATGCCGCGCCCAACGCTCGCCGTAGCGCGGGGAGTCGAGGAGGCGGGCGAGGAGCTTCGGCCAAGCGTCGGGAGCGGTGTCTTTGAGGAAGTCGTCCACGGCCTCGGGTGTTGGCGGGATGCCGTGCAAGTCAAGGTGAGCGCGGCGGATGAGCGTGCGCTTGTCCGCGAGCGTGGCGAGTTGGCGCGGGGCAGCTTTGGCGAGGAGGAAGCGGTCAACGGGATTGCCGATTGCCGATTGCCGATTGCCGATGGGGGGAGGCGTCGGGCGCGCGAGCGGTTGGAAGGCCCACCACTTCCGGTCCTCGTCCGTCACCTTCGATTTGTCCTTCGCGACTTTGCCGGCGAGGAGCGGGCTGTCGTAGGGCGCGCCGTCGTCAATCCACCCGGCGAGGCGGGTGATGACTTCGGGCGAGAGCTTGTCCGCCTTCGAGGGCATGTGCGGCTCCTCGGCATGGCGGACGAGCTTGAGCAAGCGGCTGTCCTTCGCGCTGAACGGCACGATGGCCGCGCCCTCGGTGCCGCCCTTGAGCAAGTCCTCGCGCGTGGCGAGGTCGAGGCCGCCCTTGGTCTTCTCACCGCCGTGGCAGCCGAGGCAGCTCTTCACAAGCACGGGTCGGATGTGCTGGGTGAAGGTGACGAGGCCGCGCGTCATGCGCTCGGCGTGGTCGGCGGGGAGCGGGGCGGCGGCGAAGGAGGTCGTGACGAGGAGGAAGGGGCCAAGCGATTGGAGCGCGGACGCCCACGTCCGCAGCCGCGACACTCTCGAAGCCGACTTGCTGCGGACGTGGGCGTGCGCGCTCCTTTGCGGCGTGCTCATTCGCGCGTGATGACTTCGTCGAGGTTGAGGAGGACGTTCGCGGTCACGGTGTAGGCGGCGAGTTCGGCCACATCGAGTTTCGCGTCGGATTTGAACTCACCTTGCGCGAGCAGGGACTTCGCGGAGTCGGCATCGGCGCGGTATTTCGCGAGGCGTTTCTCCAAGCCAGCGGTGAGCACGGCGAGGTCGGCTTTGTCCGGCGTGCGACCGGTGACGCGCCGGAAGCCGTGGGCGATGCGTTCGCTCGGAGTTGCACCGCCTTCAGTGAGCATCCGCTGCGCGAGGGCGCGGGCGGCTTCGATGTAGGTGACTTCGTTGAGGAGGGCGAGCGCTTGCAGCGGGGTGTTCGTGCGGCTGCGCTTCACGGTGCAGATTTCGCGCGTGGGCGAATCGAAGAGCAGCATCGTGGGCGGCGCGGCGGTGCGCTTCCAAACGGTGTAGAGCGTGCGGCGGTAGAGGCCGGTGTCCTTGTCGTGCTTGTAGCCGCGCAAGTCGCCGTAGCGGCTAGTCTCGTCCCACACGCCCTCGGGCATATACGGGCGCACGCTGGGGCCGCCGAGCCTCTCGACGAGCAGGCCGCTCGCGGCGAGCGCCTGGTCGCGGATGAGTTCGGCGGGCAGACGGAAGCGCGGGCCGCGCGCGAGCAGGCGGTTCTCCGGGTCGCGCGCCACCAACTCGGACGTGACCTTCGAGGACTGCCGATACGCCGCCGACATCACGATGGTTTTCTGAATCGCCTTCATGTCCCAGCCGAGGCGGATGAACTCGGTCGCCAGCCAGTCGAGCAACTCGGGATGGCTCGGCGACTCGGCCTGCGAACCAAAATTCTCCGTGGTCTTCACCAGGCCGTAGCCGAAAAACTTCTCCCAGGTGCGGTTCACCCACACGCGCGCGGTGAGCGGGTTTTCGGGCGCGACCAGCCACTGCGCGAGGCCGAGGCGGTTCGTCGGCGCACCGGCGGTAAGCGGCGGCAACACAGCGGGCACGCCTGCGCTGACTTGCTCGCCCTTCTTGTCGTATTCGCCGCGCACGAGGATGAAGGCGTCGCGCGGCGCGGCGATTTCCTTCATCACCATCGTGGTCGGGAGCTTCAGCTCGAAGTCGTCCACTGCCTTCTTCGCGCCAGCCACGGCGGCATCGGCGGACTTGGCCGGGCTTTCGGCGTTGGCGCGGAAAAACTTCGTGAGCTCGGCACGTTGGGCGGGAGTGCGCTTGCTCCGCTCGGTCGCAAAAATCTTCTTCAAGGACTCCGGCACCTGCGCGCCGCCTTCGAGCTTCGCCAAGCCCGGCGCGAGCGAAGTCGCGGACAGCCGGATGCGCCCGATGGAGTGCTGGCCACTCGCCTTGTGCAGCAAGCGCACGGTAAGCGTGGCGTCAGCCGGCACGGACACCGCGCGGTCGGCGAGGAACATCGCCTTGAGCGGTTCCTTGCGCGTCGGGCCGTCCACGGCCCAGCCATTGCCGCCCTTCGCGTCCACGACGAGGCCGACTTCGTAGCCCTTCTGCGAGTAGCTGGCCTCGGCCTTGGAGAACTTGATGACCTCCGGTTTCGCGAGCGACGGCGCCGAGATTTCCGCCTCGATGCCGCTCAAGATGAAGTTGCCGTTGAACGCGCGCCCGACGGACTGCGCGGGCAGCGACGCATCTGGCAAGGCTTCGAGCAGCACGCCGCCAAGCGTCCCGGCCGCGACGGGCGCGGTGATGGTGTAAGTCTCCTGACCGGCGGCGGCCCCGACGGCGAGCCACGAAGCGTCGGGTTGGCGTGTGAAGGTGGTCTTGCTCGCGGCCTTCACCGAAGTGGGTTCGAGCAGCTTCCACGCGGCGGCGGATGGGTCGAGCTTCGCGATGAAAGTCGGCTCCCATTCCTCAATGAGCTTGGGCAACTGCTGCTCCGCCTCGACGCGCTTGGCCTCGGCGGATTGCAGCGACTGGTTCAACTCGGCGAGCTTGGCCGCGAGTTCGGGCGTCGTGACATGAATGGTCGGCTCGGGGTTGCCGCCGCCGCGATTGGCGCGCACGCCGGTCAGCGTGCCGGTCTCCTCGACGCTGTTGAAGAAGGCGAAGAAGGAATAGAACTCGCGCTGGGTGATGGGGTCGTATTTGTGGTCGTGGCAGCGGCAGCAGTTGAAGGTGAGGCCCAGCCAAGTCGTGCCGGTCGTCTCCACGCGGTCAATGATGGTCTCGACGCGCCACTCCTCCGCGATGAGGCCGCCCTCGCCGTTGATGCGGTGGTTGCGGTTGAAGCCCGTGGCGATGAGCGGGTCCAGGTTTCGGGTTCCGAGTTTTGGGTTTTGAGTTTCAGGGAGCAGGTCGCCGGCGAGTTGCCAGAGGGTGAACTGGTCGAAGCCCATGTTCTCGTTGAAGGCTTTGATGACCCAATCGCGCCACGGCCACATCGAGCGTGAGCTGTCGGTCTGGAAGCCGTGGCTGTCGGCATAGCGCGCGTAGTCGAGCCAGAGCATCGCCATGCGCTCGCCGTAGCGCGGGGAGGCGAGCAAGCGATCCACGGCGCGCTCGTAGGCGTTCGGCGACCTGTCAGCGAGGAAGGTGTCCACCTCGGCGGGCGTGGGCGGAATGCCCGTGAGGTCGAGGGCAGCGCGGCGCAGGAGTGTGGGGCGGTCGGCTTCGGGGGAGAATTTCAGCCCGTCCTTCTTCAGTCGCGCGAGCAAGTGTGCGTCGATGGGATTGCCGATTGGCGGCGTGCTCGGGCGCTGCGGGGGCACGAACGCCCAGTGCGCCGAGTAGTTCGCGCCCTCGGCCACCCAACGGCGGAGCGTGTCCTTCTGCGCGGTGGTCAGCGTCTTGTGCGATTCCGGCGGGGGCATGACATCGGCCGCCGCCTTCGTGCTGATGCGTTCGACGAGGGCTGACTTCTCCGGCTTGCCCGGGACGATGGCGAGCGCGCCGGACTTGGCGGGCTTGAGCGCGGCCTCGCGTGAGTCGAGCCGTAAACCGCCTTTGACCTTCTGCGTGTCCGGGCCGTGGCAGGCGAAGCAGTTGTCGGACAGGATGGGGCGGATGTCGCGGTTGAAATCGAGCTTGGCGGCTGCGTGCGCGGGAGCAAGTGCCGCGCTCGTGTAAAACCCAACAAGGCAAGCAAGTCGTGAAGGAGTGAGCATCGCGGGAGAGCGGACGAAACCCGGGGTGGAGAAATTTTAGGGTTGCCGAAGTATCAGGACTCACCAGTAGGTCCGCACGTCGGGGTCCGGCGCGGTCCCAGCCGGGAGAGAGCTGTAGCCGGTGGGGAACTCAAAAAACTCTGAGTGACCATCCAAGAAACCGATGTTGTAGCGATTGCGGCCGCCGTAGTTATGCCATTGACCCGATGCGACATTGACGGCTCGGTTGGCGTGCCAATTCCAGTCGCCGAACAGAACCTTCGTCGATACTGACCTGGTGTAAGTGCTCGTCCGAGCTACGGTAGCCGCGTTGGGGCTGGTAATCCGCGCCACACCGAAGGCGTCGCTGTTCCACTGAACCAGGTAGCTGGTGCCGTAGGCATCGAAGCACTTCTTCGCCGCCAAAGCGTAGGCAGGACTGAACGAGTCACCCGAATCGCGCGGACAGTTGTAAACCGCTCCGCCGCCGGTGTAGCGATTGAGCACACGATTCGCCTCTACTGTGAGCACGCCGTAGCTCGCATTCAGAGTGAAGGGCGGATTCGCCGTCGGCGTTTGGCCACCCATGTCTCCCCAGCCGGAATGCACGGGGAATTTGTCGTCGTGATCACCGGTATAGACGTGCATGGCGAGGGCAATCTGCTTGGTGTTGTTCGTGCAGCGCGTCTGGTGCGCCTTCATCTTCGCCTTGCTCAAGGCGGGCAGGAGCATCCCGGCGAGGATGGCAATGATTGCGATGACGACGAGAAGTTCGATGAGCGTGAAGGCGCCACGATCGGAAAGCCGGTCGGATCTGGAATTCATCTGAGATCTATGTGCCTCCCGCGCAGGGCGGTCAAGCGGACTTTTCCACCTTGCCAGCCTACGCAAAAATCTCCTTCGCCGCTTTGCCTTTCCCGTCCTCGGTCGCGTAGAAGGGCCGGCCCTCGATGTCGAAGGCGGTCTTCGGACTGATGCCCATCGCGGTGAAGATGGTGGCGTGCAGGTCCATCACGGGCATCGGGTTCTTCACCGCAATCAGCGGGCGCTCGTCCGCTGTCTGGCCATAGACAAAACCCTTCTTCACGCCGCCGCCGAACATCACCACGCTCGTGCCTCCGGTGAAGTGCCGGTGCAGGCCGTAGTGCTTCATCTCCTGCAAGGTCTCGGTCGGATGCGTGGTCTGGTCCTTCGCGTTCGAGCCGGGGATGCCTTCAATCATCGCGTCGCGGCTGAACTCACTCGCGATGACGACGAGCGTGCGGTT
>CAMBZO010000179.1 GCA_945872195.1 Akkermansia muciniphila
CACGGCGAGAGCGACCCCTGGGGCTACAAGCCGCTGAACCGCGAGCACCCCACCACCTGCTACGACATCCACGCCACCATGCTCCACCTGCTCGGCATCCAGCACGAGCAGCTCACCTTCCGCCACAACGGCATCGACCGCCGCCTCACGGACGTGCACGGCGAAGTCATCAAGGAGCTACTCGGATGAAAACCACTCGTATGGAGCGCGGACGCTTACGTCCGCAGCCGAACTCACCGATGCGGACGTGGGCGTCCGCGCTCCAGTCACGAGTGTGCCTTGCCATCCTGCTCGCCAACGCGCCAATTGCCCCCGCCCAAATCCCCCCGCCCACCGACGCGCCGAAGCCGCGCACGCCGGAGGAGAGCGCCGCGGCGTTCAAGCTGCCCGCCGGCTTCCGCATGGAAGTCATCGCGAGCGAGCCGCTGCTCGCATCGCCGTCGGGCATCTGCTGGGACGAGCGTGGGCGGCTGTTCGTGGGCGAACTCCACGGCTACAACCTCGCCGGCCAGCTCGACATCGAGGAACTCAATAAAACCGGCAAGCTCGATACTCAGGTCCGCCGCGTCCAGGCCGACCCGAAGCACAAGCAAGCCGCCGATAAGGGGACCTTCGGCGTCGTGAAGATGCTCACCGACACAAACGGCGACGGGCGCATGGACAAGGCCACTGTCTTCGCCGACGGCTTGCCTCCCGTTTACGGACTCGTGCGCGCGCGCGGCGGCATCATCGTGGCCTGCGCGCCGCACATTATTTTCCTCGCCGACCGTGATGGCGACGGCAAGGCCGAGGTGCGCGAAATCCTCTTCACCGGTTTCGGCATCGGCGAACTAGAGCGCGGCATCAACGCACCGCAATGGGGCGCGGACGGCTGGATTTACTTCGGTCGCGGCTGGCCCGGCGGACCCATCACCGGCCCCAAGCTCGCGCAGCCCGTCACCTTGCCCGGCTCGGACTTCCGCATCCGCGCGGACGGCAGCGCCATCGAGCCAGTCACGGGCAACACGGCCACGTTTGGCTTCACGTTCACCGAGGCGGGCGACCGCTTCACCGTGACGACGCGGAATAGTTTCTTCGTCGCGCCGTTGCCGTGGCGTTACCTCGTGCGTAACCCGGACGCCGCCGCCGGCGCGTTGCAGGTCGCCACGGGCGACGGGCGCGCCTACTCGATTTCCAAGCCGCATCCGTGGCGGCAGAAACGCGCGGAGGATGCGGCTTACTCCAAATACTACCGCGACCGCTACGGTGCCGCCGAGAGCGATGCGAGCGGTTGGTTCACGTCCGCGTGCGGGCCGCTCCTCTATCAAGACCACACGCTGCCGGGCTTGCACGGTCACTACTTCATCTGCGAACCGTCGGGCAACATCATCCATCGCTCGCTCATCGAAGCTGACGGCCCCGCGCTGAAACTCCGACGCGCACCGGGCGAGGAGCAGTCCGAGTTCGCCGCCACCACGGACCAATGGAGCCATCCGATGCACCTGCTGCACGGCCCAGACGGCGCGATTTGGGTCGTGGACTACTACCGCGAAATCATCGAGGACTACTCCGCCATCCCGCGCCATCTCCAGCAGCAATACGGCCTCTACGCCGGCCACGACCGCGGGCGCATCTACCGTCTCACACACGAGCAGAAAGCACCCACGCCCGCCGCCGATATGAGCAAACTGGACGTGAAGTCGCTCGCCCGCGAAGTCGCCAGCCCGCTCCTGTGGCGTCGGCAAACGGCGCAACGGCTGCTGGTTGAGCGAGGTGAAAAGTCCGTTGCTTCCGTGCTACGCGAACTGCTCGGCGCCAAGACCTCCGAGCCGTCCGCGCTCATCACCGCTCTTCGCACACTCGACCAACTCGGCGCACTCACGCCGGGCGACCTCATCCCATTCGTCAGCCACAGCGCGGAGTCTGTCCGCGTCCACGCGTTGGAAGTCGGCGACCACTGGCTCGCCCAGCCGGAAGGCCGCGCCCTCCTCGACGCCACGCTCGCTGCCGCCGCCGCCGAGCAAAGCCCGCGCGTGCAAATCCAGTTCGCCCTCAGCTTGGGCGAGAGCCGCGACCCGCGCGCGTTTGCGATGCTCGCCCGCTTCGCCCGCGAACGGCTCGGCGTGCGCTGGATGGACTCAGCGATTCTCTCGTCGCTGCACCGCCGCGGCGGCGAGATGCTCGCGGAGCTTCTGCGTGAGCCGGGCGGTTCCGCGCCGTTGCTGAGTGCGTTGACCAAATCCATCGCCGCCAGCCGTGATGAAGCCGAACTGGCCCGCACCCTTAAGTTGCTCGCGCCCGCCAATCCCGAAACGCAGGCCACCGTCCTCGACGGTCTTGCCAAGGGCCGCAAGAACGCCCCGCGAAAGCCGCTCGCCGACAAGTCCGCGCGCGCCAGTCTCGCGAAGCTCGCCGCGAGTCCCACCGCCGCCGTCCGCACCGCCACACGCGCATTGGAAGACACGTTTGTTCTCACCTTGAGCGAGGGCGAGACCTTCACCGGCCCCGCAGTGGCGGCCACCACCGAGGTGAGCGACGCGACCTTCCGCAAGTTCACCGTCGCGCTCACCGGTCCGCGCGACGCGAAGCGCGGCCACGAGATTTTCACGCTCGCCTGCGCCACGTGTCATCGCATCGGCAAGGAAGGCCACGACTTCGGCCCGGACTTGCTCGGCGAACTCGGTGTCGCCGAGGAGACGCTCGTGCGCCACATGCTCCTGCCCAACGAGCGCATCCGCCCCGGCTTCGAGACGACTGTGGTGGACACGCGCGACGGCGCGTCCGTGGTCGGTCTGCTCAAGGACGACGGCGCGACGAGTCTCACGCTCGCGCAACCCAATGGCGCGGAGCAGGTGCTGCTGCGCAAGGACGTGAGCGGCGTGCGGCGCGTGGCCGGCTCGCTCATGCCGTCCTTCGCGGAGGCGCTGGCACCCACCGACCTCGCCAGCCTGCTGACATGGCTGCGCAGCAATCTACGCGCGGACGCCGGCGAGCGCGTGGCGCTCTTCGACGAGGAACCCGGCTTCGCCGCGCTGCTCAACGAAGAGGCGGGCACCGCGACCATCGAGAGCACCGGCGCGGCCTTCGGCAAACTCTGCTTGCGCATCACACCGCCGCAACGCGCGGGCCGGCAGATTTCCGGTTGGAACTACCGCATCGTCGAGAAGCCCGCCGCGACGAACGAATTCCGTTTCCTCCGCCTCACGTGGCGCACCAGCAGCGCGGGCGTGATGGTCGAGCTGGCCAGCTCTGGTCGATGGCCTAAGGCCGAAGACCAAAACGGCCGCTACTACGCCGGCCGCAACACCACGAACTGGCAGGCCCGCCAAGCCAGCCCCACGGCCCCACGCGAGTGGGACACCGTCACGCTCGACCTGTGGAAGGACATGGGCGCCTTCACGCTCACCGGCCTCGCGCCGACGGCGATGGGCGGCGACGCGTGGTTCGACCGGATTGAATTGCTGAGATGAAACGACTACTCCTACTCGCTCTCGCATGCATCGCGTTCGCGGCCTCTGCCGCCGAGCCGCTGCGCATCGTCACGCTTGGCGACTCCATAACCAAGGGCGTGCGCCCCGGCGTGAAGGCGGAGGAGACGTTTGCCGCGCGCTTGGAAGCCGCCTTGCGTGCGGCCGGCGTGGAAGTTTCCGTAGCCAACGTCGGCATCGGCAGCGAGCGCACGGACCAAGCGTTAAGGCGCCTCGCCAAGGACGTTCTCTCGCACAAGCCCTCCGTCGTCACCCTCATGTATGGCACCAACGACAGTTACGTGGACCAGGGCAAGAGCGCCTCGCGCATCACCGTGGAGGAGTATCGCACGAACCTGCTTCGCCTCGTGGCGGAACTTCGCGCCGCCGGGGTCACGCCCGTGCTGATGACCGAGCCGCGCTGGGGCAAGACCGCCAAGCTCAACGGCGTCGGCGAGCATCCGAACGTGCGGCTCGAGAAGTATGTCGCCGCCTGCCGCGCCGTGGCCGCTGAGATGCGCGTGCCGCTTGTGGACCACTTCGCTCACTGGACCGCTGCTGAAGCCAAGGGCACCGACCTCGGCACTTGGACCACGGACCAATGCCATCCGAATCCGGATGGGCACCGCGTGCTTGCTGATTTGATGCTGCCCGTCCTCCGTGCGGCACTCACGCCAACCCAATGAAGCACTTCTCCACTCACCGCCTCGGGCGCGCAGTGCCGCTGGGCTTGCTGCTTTGCACGTTGTTCCACTCCGTCATCACCGCCCGCGCTGCGCACCTGAAGCTCGTCATTCTCACCGGCCAGTCCAACTCGCTCGGCACGACGGACGGCGACGGAGCCGAGCCTTCGCCGGGCGCTGATGCCGCCGACAAGGACGTGCGCTTCTGCTGGCACAACCTGGCCAATGCCGCCAAATCGCTCGGCGACTCGGGCGGCGCGTTCACCACGCTGCGAGAACAGCAGGGCGGCTTTTACAAAGGCAGCGCCACGCACTGGGGACCGGAGATAGGCTTTGGCCGTCGCCTGCATCGCGCGGGCGTGCGGGACTTCGGCATCATCAAGGCCAGCCGTGGGGGCGGCGGAAACTCCTTCTGGTCCAAGACCGCCGCCGACCATCACATGTATGACCACGTGCTGAAGACGGTCACTGCCGCGACGACGGACCTCGTCAAGGGCGGGCACACGTTTGAAATCATCGGCCTGTTGTATCTCCAAGGCGAAAGCGACTCACCCGCCGAGGCGGCCATTGCGGACACGCGCATCCAAGAGCTGGCGGACAACCTCCGCCGCGACCTGCCACACGCGAAGGCCTTGCACACGGTCATCGCCGGCATCGCCGCCACCGGGGCTACACGCGACACAGTGCGGGCGAAGCACGCGGCGGTG
This sequence comes from Akkermansia muciniphila, assembly GCA_945872195.1. Classification (GTDB taxonomy): domain Bacteria; phylum Verrucomicrobiota; class Verrucomicrobiia; order Limisphaerales; family SXTU01; genus SXTU01. The sequence continues at coordinate 4,837 of CAMBZO010000179.1, forward strand.
GCGACGGCGGACGCGGCGCTGTTCAGCTCCTTCAGCACCACCGACCTGCGCGACCAGATGCCCGACCGGCTCCATTTCAACAAGCCCGCCAAAATCGCCATTGGCGAACGTTTCGCGGAGGTGTGTCTAACCAAGCTCCCTCTGCGTCCGGCCCCATGATGCGCCGCCGCCTCATCGCGCTCAGGTTCACTTTTCCTGCAGCTCCGCCCGGCCAGCAGGAGATGATTTCGGCGCGCGACCTTTTGAGTGCCAGAGGCGTCTTTGCCCGGGGTCGCATGCTGACTACCGCGAACGAATTTGTTTATGTGGAATAGTTTCCTCGCCTTCCTCCTCACCGCTGCCTCGCTGGCCGCCGCCGAGTTGCCGGACATCCGCAGCGTGCCAGCGGACCTCATCGTGCCGACGGTGACCGAGGGCGCTCCTGCTGCTGGCCAGCGCGTGAAGCACACGCTCGCGACGTGGCAGGGCACGCCGGTCTATCACGTCCTGTATCTGCCGACGGATTGGAAGCCCGGCGCGAAGTTGCCCGTGCTCGTGGAGTTCGCGGGCAACGGCGGCTACTCGAACTCGTTCGGCGACGTGAGCACGGGCCGACCCGAGGGTAGCAATCTCGGCTACGGGCTCTCGGCGGGACGCGGCTTCATCTGGCTCTGCGTTCCGTATCTGAACGAAGCGGGCAACGACCTAGCTCTGACTTGGTGGGGCGACGCCGCGCGTCGCGACCCGCAGCCGACGCTCAAGTATTGCCGTGAGGCGGTGCAGCGGGTGTGCCGCGATTTCGGCGGTGACGAGTCGCGCGTGGTGCTCGCCGGCTTCTCACGCGGCGCCATCGCGTGCAATTACCTCGGCCTGCACGACGACGAGACGGCGAAACTTTGGTGCGGCTTCTTCGCTTACAGCCACTACGACGGCGTCCGCGCGTGGCCGTATCCCGGCTCGGACCGCGCGTCCGCGCTCACGCGTTTGCAACGGCTCGGCAGTCGGCCGCAGTTCATCTGCGGCGAGGGCGGGAACGCCGCCGAGACGGAGAAGTATCTGAAGCCGCTGCTGCCCGACGCGAACCTCACCTTCCTCAGCACCGGCTTCCGCAATCACAACGACGCGTGGACGCTGCGCCCCAGCCCCGCCCGCGACGCGGCCCGTCAG
>CAMBZO010000180.1 GCA_945872195.1 Akkermansia muciniphila
CAGAAAGAGGAACCACTTCAACACGGGCACGACGAAGAACACCGCCAGCCACAGCGGCAGGCAGGCCGAACGTAGCCGTTGCAGTGTGAGCACCACACCCGTCCACAGAAACGGAAGCGACGGCAGCAGCATCGTCCAGCCGTGTTCGCTCACAGCTTCCACCGTGAGCCAGTCACCTGCCGGAAACCCGGCCTGAAAGTAGTCCGAGATGCTCAGCAGCCTACCGTCGGGCAGCCAGCCGAACACAAAACGGTCGAGGTTCCACTTCAGCGCGAAGAGCAGCATCCCCCAGAGGAAATACGTTTCCCGACCGATCACGCCGTGCAAGTTCCAGAGCTGGTGAAGTTTCATGGCAGCTCAAAGAAGCTCGTGGTGCGGTGCGCCTTCGGACGGGTCAGCGGCAACGGCTGCTTCCGCGCCACGCACGGGGGCGATGCCGACCGGGGCAGCTTCAATCTCAACCACCATTCCCGCAGCGGATGGACGAGTGTGAGTTTCATGGGGTGCTCCTTTCGTGATGAGACGGCTGGATTCGGCGCAAGACGGGCTGTGGGTTCATGGCGTTGATTCGTTTAGCGTTTGCCGTCCGCCGCGTCCCCGATGCCTAGGAGCTTGCGGACCTTGTCGCCGAGCTTCACGAACTTGGTCAGCGCGCTGGTGGGCCACTGGCGGATTTGCGAATACCAGTTCGTCGTCAGCTCGAAGAAGTCGTGCAGCTCGCGGAGCTTCTGCTCGGTGTGTTCGTCGGTCGCCTTGTCTTGCTCGGCCTCAATGATGCACTCGCGCAGGACGGTGAGGGTAGGGTCAATCTCCCGCTTCTTCCGCTCATCGAGCACCACACGGAACATCTCCCACACGTCCTTCATGCACTCGTAGTGGTCGCGGCTGTCGCCCATCACATGGACGCGGCGGATGATGCCCCAAGCCTGAAGCTCCTTGAGGCTGGTGCTCACGTTCGAGCGGGCCACTTGTAGCGTCTCCGAGATGTCTTCTGCGGGGATGGGTTTCGGGGCGATGTAGAGCAGCGCGTGAATCTGGGCGACGGTGCGGTTGATGCCCCAGCGCGTGCCCATCTCGCCCCAGTGAAGGACGAACTTCTGCTGAACCGGACTGAGAGCGGGCATAGGTTTGTTTGGTTATTTCTGTCAGGACAGAAATTACAGCCTGAAATACTTCGCGCAAGCGTTTTGTTGGCGAAGGAGCGATCGGCTTACAGTCGCCCCGAGATGGGGACAAGCCGCCGGCACGCGGTCAACCGTCGCTGTCCAGCCCCTATCGCTTCGCCCCAGCCTCGCGCGTCACACCAACCGCTTCAGCCGCGCGTCCTCCGATAGTTTCTTCACCAGCTCTTTGATCTTCTGCGACTGGCTTTTGTGCGCGACGAGCGTGGCGTCGTCGGTCTGGACGACGATGCTGTCGCGCAGGCCGACGAGGCAGATGGGCGTGCGCAGCTGCTTGCTGCGGGCGTCGTAGATGATGTTCCGCGCGGCGTCCACGTGGATGAAGTCGGCCACGGCGCAATTGCCCTCGGCGTCGGGCTTGACGTGGTGCGCGAGCGCGTTCCATGAGCCGAGGTCGTCCCACGCGAAAGTGCCGTCCGCGACCACGACGTTCTGCGCCTTCTCCATCAGCGCGTAGTCAATCGAGACCTTCTTGATGTCGGGGTATTCCTTCGCGAGCACCTTCGCGAGCTTCGCCGGTGACTTCGCGGCGTCGAACCAGCGGTGGCAGGCAGCGGCCATCTCGGGCTGATGCGCTTCGAGACCATTCGTCACCGTGACGAAGCTCCAGATGAACATCCCGGCGTTCCAGCGATAGTGGCCGCTGTTCACGTATTCCACGGCGGTGTCGTAGTTGGGTTTCTCCACGAAGCGCTCGGCCTTGAACATCGCGGTCTTGTAAGGCTTCACGCCAGCGGGCGGAGGCAATTGTTTGCCCGTGCGGATGTAGCCGTAGCCGGTGGCCGGCTCGGTGGGCTTGATGCCAATGGTCACGATGGCCTGCCCGCGCGCGGCGAGGTCGAAGCAATCGCCCAGCACGGTCTGAAACTTCTTCTCCTCCGGGATGACGTGGTCCGCGGGCAACACGGCCATGACGCCGGTGGTCGAACGCGCGCCGACCATCGCCGCACCCAGCGTGACCGCCGCGCAGGTGTCGCGCCCGATGGGTTCGGCCACGACGTTTTCCTTGGGTAGCTTGGGCAACTGCTTCCGCACCTCGGACGCCTGCACAGTGTTGGTGATGACGAAGATGTTTTCCATCGGCACCAGCGGCGAGACGCGGGCCACGGCTTGCTGGAGGAACGAGGTGTCGCCAAGGAGTTTGATGAGCTGCTTGGGCGTCTGCTCGCGGCTGACAGGCCAGAAGCGCTCGCCGCGCCCGCCGGCCATGATGATGACGAAACGGTCTTTGGAATTGGGGCTGGAAGATTTTTTCATCGGTGCGCGGCGACTGTAACGAAGCGGGGAAGCCCGTCAAATTCTGCCGTCACTGCACACTCAAATGCCCCAGCGCAAGCAGCCCGTAGAAGGTGTATTCCGCGTCGAGGTGGTCGTCCGCCCAGTGGCCGTGGAAGCCGCCCGCCGCCGACCAGAGCGAGTCCACGAAGTCGAGGCAGCGCTCGCGTTGCGCGGTGGTCAGCCGGCGGTCGAGGCTCGCGAGGGCGTGGAGTGCGGTGGCGGTGGAGAGCAGGTCGGGCATCGGCGCGCCGGGCACGGCGGTGAAGCCGCCTTGCGGGTGCAGCCGCGCGAGCAACCAGTCGCCGACGGCGGGATTCAGGGGCAGGTGCAAATGCCGGAGCAACGTGACCGCGCCGGCCGTGGGATTCGTCGAGCCGACGGGCAAACCGGGCGCGTTGTTCCAAGCGTGATCGGGTGTCTCCAGCAGCTTGAGACTTTGCACGATGCTCAAGGGGCGTGGCGGAAACTTGCCGAGGTCTTGATACGCGCCGAGCGCGAGGAAGGACCCGTAGGCTGTGCCGTGTTGCTTGGAAGTGCTGCTGTCGTAGCCGCCGTCGGGTTTGCGAAACGCTTCGAGCCGGGCCAGCAGCGCCTTCGCAAGCCCGGCGGGTATCCGTTTCTTCCCGAGCGAAGCCCAGCAGCGCGCGAGTGAAGTGAGGTGAACCAAGTCCAGCCCTTCGCCCACGCCGAAGGTTTGCAGCCACGCCTCCAGTTTCTCGTCGGGAAACGCGACCTCCAGCGCCTCGCAGCCGTTCAGCGTGAAGACGGTGTAGTAGAGGTCGGGCCGGTCCGAGCGGTCGCGTCCGCTGCCCGCGTCGGTCCACTGGCGGCGGTAGAAGTCGCGCACGAGGTCGGCGGCTTCGCCGAGTTCCTTCGCGCCGAGGCGGGCGACTTGGAGGAGTTCAATGCGGACGCTCACGGCAGGCTCGCGTTCGCTAGGAGGCGCTCGACGCGCTCCACATCCGCCGGCACGTCCACGCCGATGCTGTCGTAGTCCACGCGCACCACGGCGATGGGGATGCCGTGCTCCAGCGCGCGGAGCTGCTCCAGCCGCTCGGCCTGCTCCAGCGGCGACTGTGGGAACTTCACGAGCCGCAGCAACGCGGCGCGCCGGTAGCCGTAGATGCCGAGGTGTTTGAGAATCGGAAACGCGGCGAGCTGGGCGGCCGCTGACTGCGCAGCGTGGTCACGGAGAAAAGGAATCGTCCGTCGCGAAAAGTAAAGCGCGTGGCCCGCCACACTGGTCACGACCTTCACCACGTTTGGGTTGTCGTATTCCTCGACGTTCCGGATGGGCGTGGCAGCGGTGGACATCTCCGCGCCGACCAGCGCGGTCGCGACGACATCAATCACCGTTGGGTCAATGAGCGGCTCATCGCCTTGGATGTTCACCACCGCGTCGCACGCACAGCGCGAGGCAACCTCCGCGATGCGGTCAGAGCCGCTGGGATGGTCGGCGCGCGTCATCTCGACCCGGCAGAATTTCCGTGCGACCTCCGCGATGCGCTCGTCGTCCGTCGCGACGATGACCTCGCGCAACGACTTGGCGAGCTGGCAACGCTGAATGACGCGCTGGATGAGCGACTGGCCAGCGATGAGATGCAGTGGCTTGCCGGGAAAGCGCGTGGAGGCGAAGCGCGCCGGGATGATGCCGAGAATGTTCACGGCGGGTCTTTAGGCGAACGCCGCCGCGATTGCACGCCGGAAAGCGGCAATCACTTGCCCACGCCCTCGATGAACGGCTTGCCGCTCTGAAATAGCGTCAATCGCGCGCGCAGCACCGCCGCCAGCGCCGCGTTGGTGCCAGCGACGGCGAGTGCCCGTTCCGCGTGCTGGGCCGCTGGCTGAAAGGCTCCGTTCGCGGCGTAAGCCACGGCGAGAAGATCGAGTGCCTCGGGGTTTTGCGCGCCCGCAAGCCGGGCGAAATGCCCGGCCAGTTCGAGCGCGGACTTGGGGTTACGCACGGCGGGGCTGGGGTGCGTCGCGCGTGTCCACGCGAGTTGATGAACCACCGGGAGAAATTCGGGCTTCAACCGCACCGCCTGCTGCCAATGCTGCACCGCCGTGCCCCAATCACCGCGCGCCGACGCGAACGAGCCTTGATTGGCGTGCCCTTCCGACGATTCCGGGTCGTGGCGAAGCAGTTCCACATTGTGCGCCATCGCCTCGCTGGATTTACCGGCCGCAGCCAGCATCGAGACGAGCTGCAATCGCGCGCGGGTGAAGTCAGGCCGACGTTTCACCGCGGCCTCGAACTGAGCGATGGCCTCGGTCGGCTTGCCGGCGTCTGCGAGCGTGATGCCGTAGTTGAAGCGCGCCTCGAGGTTGCCAGGCTGGAGGCGCAGGCTCTCCTCGTAATGCTTCATCGCCTCGGGGACGCGGCCCGAGTCGGACAACAGGTTTGCGAGGTTGTTGTGCGACTTTGCGTGGCGAGGCTGCAAGCGGAACGCTTCGCGGTAATGCTTTTCAGCGACTGCCCCCTGCCCCGTTTCGGCCAGCGAGGACGCGAGGTTGTAATGCGTTTCCACGCTGTCCGGACGGATGCGCAAGGACTCTTGGTAAAGGCCGATGGCCCGCTGATTCTGGCCGGCGCGCGCGAGGTTGTTCCCGAGGTTGGTCAGCGCGATGTAGTTGTCCCGCGTCACGCGCACGGCCTGCTCGAAGATGGCGATGCCGTCGCGCCAGTGCGGCAGTTGCCGGTGCGTCCCAATCACACACAGTCCAAGCGCGAGAAACGTCACACACGCCAATCCTCGCGAGCTGCCGGGACGAGCGGCGCGCCACGCCTCGAGCGACCCGGCGAGAGCGACGAACAGGCCCACGAGCGGCACGTAGGTGTAACGATCGGCAATGGACTGGTTGCCCACCTGCACGAGTCCGATCACGGGCACGAGCGTGCCCACGAACCAAAACCAACCCACCGCCAGCCACGGCTCTCGTGCGAGACGCCGCACGACGAACCCACTGATTCCCGCAAGCAGCGCGAGCGCGCCCGCAACCTGCCACGCGGGCCAGCCACGCGGCATCGGATAGAGAATGGCGAGGTCCACCGGCCAAAAGGCCATCCCGAGATACCGCGCGTAAGCGACGGCGATATTCGCGAGCCGAGCGGCGAGCGGATGCGACTCCTCGGACATCATCGCCCCGACGTTGCGCTGTGCAATGTAAGTGGCGGTCGCCGCGAGCGCCACGAGTGCAAAAAACGACAGTTTCTCCAGCACGAGCGGGCGGAACCGCCGCGCGAACTCCCGCCAGTCGCCCGTGAACTCCGCGCGGCGCAACGGCCAGACATCCAACAGCAGGAGCAGAAACGGAAACGTCAGAATCATCGGCTTCGACATCAGCCCCAGCGCGAGGCACGCGGCCACGGCGGCGAATCGCTTCCGACCCGGCGCTTCCGCATAGCCTGCGTAGCACCACAGCCCGAGGAACCAGAAGAACGCGCACAACACGTCCTTGCGCTCCGCGATCCACGCGACGGACTCGACGTGCAG
>CAMBZO010000181.1 GCA_945872195.1 Akkermansia muciniphila
TTCTCCCCCGCGCCGTTTGCCGCACCGCGCTCTGACTCCCGCTCCTTTCCCCGGAGAAGGGGAGAGGGGTTACGTGGGATAGCGTTCACGGCCTCGTAGTGCGGCGCGACGTGCAACCGCCACGGCTGACCCTCCGGCACGCGTGCGCCAACGGCCTCGAAAAGCCGCTCGCTCCACTCGCGGATGGAGACTGCGTTCAGCGCCTCGGACAGCGGTAGCAACTGTCGCGCGAACGCCATCGTGGGCATGGCAGAGGGCTGAAGCACGGCGTCCGTCCTCACCAAGCCAAGCGCGAGCGTCTGGTGACCCGCGTCAGGAAAAGCCCGACGCAGTTCATCCAAGAGGAACGGTTCGTCGCCCGGCTCAGTGAGAAAGAAGTTCAAAGTGAGCGAGATAGTTTCGCGGCGAGGCGCACGGCCGCAAAGAGGTTCTCCGCGCTGGCCTTACCCTGCCACGCGATGTCGAACGCGGTGCCGTGGTCCACGCTGGTGCGGACGACGGGCAGGCCGAGGGTGGTGTTGACGGCGCTGTCGAAGGCCAGTGCCTTGAGCGGGATGAGCGCTTGGTCGTGATACATGCAGATGAAGGCGTCCGTTTCGCGCCGACGCGCGGGCAGGAACGCGGTGTCCGGCGAGAGTGGGCCGGTGATGGTCAAACCATTTGCGCGGGCGGCGGCAACTGCCGGCGCGATGATATGCTCTTCCTCGCCGCGACCAAACAGACCGTGCTCACCGGCATGCGGGTTCAGGCCCAGGACGGCGAGGCGAGGCTCGCGCCCGCGCTGGCGGCGCACGGCGGCGGCGGTGAGTTCAATCACGTCGAGGATGCGCCGGGTGGTGAGCGCGGCGGAAACTTCGTGATAGCCCACGTGGACGGTGACAAGGCTGCACGTCAGCTCGTCCGAGAAGAACGTCATGCAACTGCGCTCAGCCCGCATCCGCTCAGCGAAAATCTCCGTGTGCCCGGGATACTTGTGGCCCGCCGCGTGGAGCGCCTCCTTGTTCAACGGAGCGGTGGTGATCGCGTCCATCTCGCCCGCCAACCCCGCTGCGATGCTGGCGATGACGTAGCGAAAAGCCGCGTCGCCGCAGCGCGCGTCCACCTGACCGGGCGTCACGGCGGCGGCGTCCACGCATTGCAAGTCTAGCACGCTGGGCACGCGGGTTTCCCGAGCGCGCTGCGGCCAGTCAGCTTTTGCAATGACCGGCGCGTTGAAGGGCTGCCCGAGTTTCTCCGCCACGCGCCGCAGCACGCCCGCATCGCCGAACACGACGGGCACGCACTCGCGCGCGAGGTCGGCGTTCGCCAGCAGGCGCAGGCAAATCTCGGGGCCAACCCCGGCGGGGTCACCCATGGTGACGGCGATGCGTGGGAGAGGCGTTGTCATCGGATGCGGCTAGGATCTGCGCACCTCACTCGCGGACTTCCACGATGCAATCAAACAGCTCGCCCAGCCGCTTCCCGCCGCGCGTGATGTCGAAGGCCACGTGACGGATGCCCGGCGTGGCGTCGGGCGCGGCGGTGAGACGGAGCGTGAACTGCGTGCGGCCTTGCGCGGGGACAGTGCCGGTCCAGCGGCCCGACGTGGCCGACAAGCCCGGCGGCGCGTGCGGCAGGATGTCGAACGCCAGCGGCTTCGCCTCGAAGTTGCGCACGTTCACCGTCACCTCGACCGACTCGCCGCGCTTCACTGCCACGCGATACGGCTCCGCGCGCACCCAGAACGGGTCGAACCACCAGCGGTATTCCGGCTCGGAACTCAGCGACTTGAAGGCGTCGCGCATCTCGTAGCTCCACTTGCGGTAGCGCTCGATGAACGCCGCCGGTTGGTCCATCACGAAGGAGTGGCCGCCGAGCAGAATGTCCGGCTTGAGCTTCGTGAGATACTCCGCGGCCACGATGTAGCCCTCTTCCAAAATCCCGCTGGTGCGCGAGCTCATCGCCTCGTGTCCGCTTTGCTTCGGGTCGGCGGGGTTGCCGAAAATGTTGTCGCCGGTGAACGCGACCTTGCGCCCGTCAATCATCCCCGTCAGGCACAGCCCGAACTCGGTCTGGCCCGGCATCCAATCAATCGTGAAGCGAAAACCCTCCCAGTCGAACGTCTCGCCGGACTTGAAGAGGCGATCGAACTTGATGCGGTCCACGCCGATGCCGTAGGACTGAATCGGCGCGGCGTAGTCGAACGCCTCGGGCCGTTCGCACACGTCCTTCATCCGGTCCAGCGCCCAGAACTGCGTGCCCCAGTTCTTCTTCAAGTGCGGGGCTTGGAGGAAGTGGTCACCGTGCATGTGCGTCAGCACCATCGCGTCAATCGCCTTCAGCCCGAGCTTCTGGCGCATCCCTTCCAGCGCGGTGTCGAGGATGTTGGTTTGAATCAACCCGCAATCCACCACCAGCGCCCGTCCGCTGTCGGCGAGAATCATGTAGAAGTTCGGCGCGAAGTTCGGCCCGCGGAACTTGAACACATGCGGCGAGACCTGCCAGACGTTCGGCACCACCGTCGGCTGCGAGGTCTTGTCTTGCGCGGCGGCGGCGAAGGACATCACCGGGTAGCCGCGCACCAGCAGTCGTTCGAGGTTGAAGAGCTTCTGCTGGAATTCCTCGATTTGCTGCTTCGCGTTCGCGATGGCCGGCCCGTGCGACGGCAGCATCCACGCGGGATTGTAGGCGGCGATTTGCCCGGTCCCGTTGGCGATGGCCCACACGCCGGCGGCGAAGCCATAATCCCAGTCGGTGTCGAACCACGTGTGCATCTTCGCGCCGTCCATCATCACGTCGCCGGTGAACGCGAGCCAGCGCCCGCCCTCGTTCAGGAAGTAGGACATGCCGCCGGGGCTGTTGCCACGCGTGTCCACGCAGCGGAACTCGCGCCCGCGCCAGGTGAACGTGTCCATCCGCTGGAAGGTCTGGTCGAGCTTGATAGGCTCGACGGCTGGCCGGACGAAACTGGAGCCGTGGACCGTGAACGGGTCGCCAAGGCGCACAATCATTTTGCGGTAGCTCGCTGGGTTCTCGAACAACGCGCGCTCGGCCTCGGGCGCGGCGAGCTTCACGTTGCGGCCCTTGAGCTTGGGCGCGCCCTGGCACTGCTCGCGGTGATGGTGCGTGAAGAGAATCCACTCCACGCGCTTCACGCCAATCTCCTCCAGATGGTCCAGCACGCTGCCGTCACCGAGGTCAATCAGCAGCGCCGTATCGCCGTCGCGGATGACGTGGACGTTGCAGGTGTCGGTCCAGGTGAAGAGGTTCGGGTGGCGCGCGGGGTCCGGCTGTTTGAAGCCGCTGGGCGCGGCGGCCAGCGGCAAGGTGAGCGCGAGCAACAGCGTCGCGACGAGGGCGAGGCCCGTTGGTTTCGGAGGCAGTGTGTTCATTTGGTTTGGAATGTAGGGCTGGCGACAATCTCGTGGACGAGCGTGCGGAAGCCATACTTCTGCGCCTTCGCCTTGCGGACGATGTCGCTGATGACGGCATCATGGCTGAACTCCAGGCCGGGGCCGGTGGCGCAGGTGAGAAGCTTCTCGGCGAGCAGCAGTGCCATCACGGTGGACACTCCGAGCAGGGTCCATAGGCGGAACAGAGAGAATTGGCTCGGCATGATGCGCATCGCTTCGACGGAGTCTGCCGCGCGCGCTTCAGTTTGTCGGCCCCGGCGAACCGCCCAAACCGGCCTTGGGATCTCACTCCCACGCCGTGGGAACCTGCTCCTTCGCCGTGGGAGCCCGATCCCACGCCGTGGGAGCCCGATCCCACGCCGTGGGATGACGATCCCCTGCCGTGGGAGCCCGATCCCACGCCGTGGGATCGCAATTCCCTGCCGTGGGATGACGATCCCAAGGCCGTTTTGAGCCTTTTCGTGGTTTTTTGGCCTGCAGAACGGGTTGCCAGTGATATCTATGAGCAACGCCCGGCCGGCAGGAGGTATAGGTTTCCCCCTGTTTTCGGTGGAATAGGAGCAAGGGGTTGGCGCACTTCCCGGCCCTAGCGGGGCCAGTGAGAGTAGCCGGTGGGAAGCCACGACCGCAGGGAGAGGCGCACCCACCGGTCAGCCAGTCGGACCTGTCCGCACCCCAGCGGGGCGCATGAACGCCCGGTTGGCATGGCCATGGTTTATCCTAGAAACAGCAGTTAACGCAAAGGCGCAAAGCCGCAAAGGCGCAGGGAGGAAGGAATGGGATTGAGTTACCAAGCGGAAACGCTTTCCCCTGCGCGGTGAGGTCGGGAGCGAAGCTAGCCCAGTCGGTTTTCTTTGCGGCCCCGCGGCTTTGCGTCTTGGCGTTAAAATTCAACTGCCGGATTTAGGCTGAACCCGGTAGGGCCGCGTTGCAGCGCATGGTTAGGCCCCGGTTGAGTTCTCATCGGTGTCGGGTAAAAGAGTAAAACCAATCTCCCAGAAATACATATCAATCAGCTTCATGATTGGGTAACGGATACCGCCCTGTTGGACAATGGCAGATTGAGCGTCATTGAGCGCCTCTGCATGGTCTCGGTAGAAGCGAAACACCTGACGCAGAAAGCTGGCACTAAACTGCGAATACATAAGCTCTCTGTGACGAAACCCCAAAATGAAATAACGATCGCAGGCTGGTGCGCAACCGACGGTGCCGAGAAGTATCTTGGTGATAAGCGTGTCGGTCGGATTCCGTCGCCGCACATTCTCGTCGCCGATGTGCTGTCGGTAAGTTGCTTTTAGAGCGTCGGACAGCGAACAGATGAGATTGGCCGCTGTTTCGTCGTTGGTGGCATCATTGAAGGTGGCGGACCAAAGCGGCTCATATTGTGGCTGCAAAAGTGTCGAGACGGCATCAAGGTGGATAGAGTAATCGCGCTGAAGCAGGAAGCTGGAGCCACGATACATGCCCCAACTGGCGAGATAGAATGCGAGATGAAGTGCCGCTGTCTCGACCTGCTGCTGGCCGGCGAAAAGCGCACGCTGCTGGAAGTGCTGGTAGCAATGCTCCCAAGACCTGTAGCGATGATGCCGGTCGCCCGCGAGACGATGGTAGAACGCGAGAATCTGGTCTTTTACGTCGTTCGGCATAGCGTGTGCGAGTCGGCCTAACATTGTTATTGAGCGACGGTTTGGTCGTTCATCAGGTGCATGGAGTAGGAAGCTAGATGGGGGATGTTCCCGTGTCCAGCAGGGTTCTTCTCAACGCAGGGGCCTGAATATTGAATCGGGCAAAGCAACTCCAGGACGCCCTTACGCCGCCAGAGCAGTTCCCCGAATCCCAAACTGGGGCTGCGGGACGCCAACCGCTGCTTCAGCCTAAATCCGGCAGTTGAATTTTAACGCCAAGCCGCCAAGACGCGGGGCCGCAAAGAAAACCGACTGGGCTAGCTTCGCTCCCGACCTCACCGCGCAGGGGAAAGCGTTTCCGCTTGGTAACTCAATCCCATTCCTTCCTCCCTGCGCCTTTGCATCTTTGCGCCTTTGCGTTAACTGCTGTTGCTAGGCTGAACGGCCTTACTCCGCGGCGTGGAGCGAAACCGTTCGCTCCAGCGCAGTCGAGTAACGCCCGTGATCGCTTCTTCCTGCTTCAACACGCGCCGGACCTTTCTTACTCTCCCGGAGTGTCGAACGCGCCCACACCGTCATCACCGCTGGCCCAGCCTCTCACGGCCTTGCGCGGCGTGGGGCCTCGGCACGTGGAGTTCTTCGCCAAGCTCGGCGTCGCGACCGTCGAGGACTTGCTCCTGCTCCAGCCGCGCCGGCACGAGGACCGTCGCACGGGCTGGAGCATCGGGCTGTTGCCGCTGAAAATCCCCGCCACCGTGTTGGGCCGCATTATCGCGCAGGGCACGAACTTCTACGCGAAGAAGACCAAGTCCACGTTCGAGTTCATCCTCGATGACGGCACGGGGCGGCTCCACTGCCGCTGGTGGAATGTGCCGTGGCTGGCGGAGAAGTTCCGCGTGGGCGACGAGGTCTTCGTCCA
>CAMBZO010000182.1 GCA_945872195.1 Akkermansia muciniphila
CCGCGTTGAACAAACTGAAACTGAACCAATAAGCATATGGGTGTCCCCAAACGTAAACCTTCGAAGAGCCGTCAACGTATGCGCCGCGCTTACAACAGCGTGCTCAAGCTGCCGCAGTTGGGCGTGTGCCCGCAATGCGCCGCCCCCGCCCTCCCGCACCGGGTCTGCCCGTCCTGCGGCTTCTACAAGGGCAGGCAGGTCCTGACCATCACGGCGTAAGGTCGCTTTCCGAAGGCGCGGAGACGGTGCATCCGCGCCTTTTCATTTATGCGCATCGCAGTGGATGTCATGGGCGGTGACCATGGCTGTGCTGTCGTCATTGACGGCGCGATGCTGGCGCTGGCGGAGAACCGCAAGCTGACCGAGTTGCATCTGGTCGGCAATCAGGAGGAAATCTCCGCCCACCTCCGCACCCTCCGGCTGCCCACCGATCCGCGCATTCACCTCGTCCACGCTTCGCAGGTCCTCACGATGGAGGACAAGCCCGTGGACGCCGTGCGCAAGAAGAAGGATTGCTCCGTCGTCCGCGCTATCGAGCTGGTTCGCGACGGCCAGGCGGACGCGGTCGTTTCCCCCGGCAACACCGGCGGCATCCTCGCGGCGGGAATGTTTCGCCTGCGCACCTTGCCCGGCATCAGCCGCGCGGCCATCGCCACCGTGATGCCCGAGCCGGAGAACGAGTTCGTGCTGCTCGACGCCGGCGCGAACACGGAGTGCAAGCCTTGGCACCTCGCCGAGTTCGCCATCATGGGCAGCATCTACTCGCGCGAAATCCTGCGGAAGCCCAGCCCGCGCGTGGGCGTGCTCGCCAACGGCACGGAGGAGACCAAGGGCAACGAACTCACGCAGGCCACCGTCCAGCTCTGCCGGAAACTGGACCTGAACTTCCTCGGCTACGTCGAGGGCCATGACTTGTTCGCCAACCGCGTGGATGTGGTGGTCTGCGACGGCTTCGTGGGCAACATCGTGCTGAAGACCTGCGAGAGCCTCGCGCGCGGGATGTTCGCCATGCTCAAGCGGGAGCTGACCGCCAACCCGAAGCGCAAGCTCGGCGCATTGCTGGCGAAGAACGCCTTCCGCGCCATCAAGCGCCGCACCGACTCGGAGAACTACGGCGGCGCGCCGCTACTGGGCTTGAACGGCGTTGTCTTCAAGGCCCACGCCTCGGCCCGCGAGCGCTCCATCCTCAACGCCATCCGCTACGCGACCGAGACGCTGGAGTTCAATGTGAACCAGGCCATCGCCCGCGCGGCGGCCCAGGCGGAGCCAGTGCTGGAGGAAGCGCGGAAAGCCAGCCGCGGAGCCGAGCAGCCGCAGGCGTGATACCAATTCCGAATGAGTTCGGTGGAATGACAAGGGACCACGACACGCTTCGACTCCCGCTCCCTTCATCGGAGGCGGGGAGCGGGCCGGGGTGAGGGGTTGCGGGCGTCGGCGTCGGCGTTGGTGGCCCCACCTCTCATCCGGCCTTCGGCCACCTTCTCCCCTCCTCCAAGGAAGGGAGCAGGCGCGCGCCGGACCTGTCGCAGCACGCGGGGCAGCAATGCGCAGACGGCGTCCACCTCAGACGCGGTGCTGTCGCGGCCCAGCGAGAAGCGCACGAGGGCGTTCGCCTCCGCTGCGGGCGCGCCCATCGCCAGCATCACATGCGACGGCTCCAACGAACCTGCCGCGCACGCCGAACCGCTCGACGCGCAGACGCCTTCCAAGTCCAGCACCGCCATCAGCGCGATGCTGTCGGTGCCTTCCACAGTGAAGGAAACCGTGTTCGCCAGCCGATGCTCGCGCGAGCCGCGGAAGTGCGCGCCTTCGATGCCGTCCACCGTCGTGAGCAATCGCTCGGTGAGATGGGCAAGGTGCGTTCGCTCGAACCCCGGCGTCCGCACGAAGCGCTCCAGCGCGTCGGTGAAGCCGATGATGGCGGGCAGGTTCTCCGTGCCGGCACGGCGCTCGTTCTCGTGCGCGCCGCCGAACGCAACCGGGTCCGGCAGCAGTGGCGAGCGGAGGTAGAGCGCGCCCGCGCCCTTCGGCCCGTGGAACTTGTGCGCGCAGATGGAGACGAGGTCGGCGTTGAACTGGTGGATGTTCGCGAACGGCTCCTTGCCAAACCACTGCACGGCGTCGGTGTGGAAGAGCACGCCCCGCTCACGGCAGAGCGCGCCGAGTTCCGCGACGGGCTGAAGCGTGCCGGTCTCGTTGTTCGCGGCCATCACGCTGACGAGCGTCGTGTCAGGGCGGAGCGCGCGGCGGAGGTCGTCCACGCGCACGCGGCCCGTGGCGTCCACGGGCAGGCGCGTGACGGAGAAACCTTCCTTGCGCTCCAAATAGTCGAAGCAGTGCAAGACCGCGTGGTGCTCCACGCTGGAGGTGATGAGGTGCCGGCCCTTCTCGCGCAGCAAGCGCGCGGTGCCGAAGACCGCGAGGTTGCTGCTCTCGGTGCCACCGCTGGTGAAGACCACTTCGCTGCCCTTGCAGCCGAGCACGGCGGCGGTGCGGTCGCGCGCGTCGTCGAGCAAGGCCCGCGCGCGGCGGCCGATGTGGTGGACGCTCGATGGATTGCCCCAGACTTCATCGAGGAACGGCAGCATCGCCGCGCGGACCTGTGGGTCCAGCGGTGTGGTGGCGTTGTAGTCGAAGTAGATCGTCACTTCGGCCTCATTGAGAAGGCGAGTTGCCGGCGGAACTGCTCGCGGTTCTTCGCGTCGTGGAATTCCACGGGGTTGAAGTCATCCGTCAGCACGATGCCGCTTTTGGGGTTCGTGGTGCGGATGCCTTCGAGCGCGTCGCGCGCCTGCTGGCGGACGGTTGGGTGCATCGCGGCAAAGTTCATCGTGCGGTGCTGCTTCAGCTCCTTCGCCGGCGTGGCGACAAAGAAGACGTTGCCGTTCCCGCTGGCGTGGATGCGCACCGTGCCGAAGACGGACCGGAGCGTCTTGTCCAGCGACGCGGTGAAAAAATCCTGCCCCGGCTCGAAGTCGCCAAAGCTGTTGATGACCAGCACGCCGTCCGGCCGCAGCACGCGGCGCATCGCGGTGAAGGCCTCCTGCGTCATCAGGTGCGAGGGCGAGGAGTCGCCGAGGAAGGCGTCGAGGATGACCGCGTCGTATTGCTTCGTCGCGGCGTTCACGAACTGCCGGCCATCGCCGACGGTGAGATTGAGCTTGTCCGGTTCGAGGTGGAAGTGCGCCTTCGCGACGTCCGCGATGGCGTCGTTGATTTCCACCACGTCCACCTGCGCGCCCTCGCGGGCGAACTGCATCGGCACGATGCCAACGCCCATGCCGATGCACAGCACCTCCTTGATTTGCGCGGTGTAAACGCCCGCCAGCCCATGCAGTCCATAGGTGAAGAGCGAGATGCTTTGCTTCGCCTCGGGGTCGTAGGTGTTTTGCGTGAGGTAGTCGTTGAGATAGTAGCGGCGTCCACCACCGCCCGTCTCGAAGACCTGCATCAGCCCGAAGTTCGAGTTCCTCCGGGCAACCTCCGTCATCGAGTCGGACGGTGATTTGGCGTCGATACGAATCCCTGCCCAGCCCGCGAAGACCCCCAGTGCGACCAGCACCACAGGGCCGTTCATCGAGTCGCCCTTCTCACGCCAGACAACGAAGTAAACCGCCGAGAGAGCCATCAGCACGCCGGCGGTGATGAACATCGTCACCGAGTTCGGCAGGAAGGGAATCAACACGTAACCGATGAGGACCGTGCCCAGCACGCTGCCCAGCGTGCTGATGGCGGAGAGACGGCCCACGGTGCCGCCGACGCCCGCGACGACCGAGGTGAGGACGCGGATGACGAACGGCCCGACCGTCGCGAGCAACGTGAGTGGGACAAAGAAGAGGAACAGCGACGCGAGCAGCGAACCAACGGCGAGGGGGAATTGCAGGCAGGCGAATGCGACCTTCGCCGTGAACGGCACGGTGAAGCAGAGATACACCGCCGCGAGCAGGATGCAGGTGTAGAGCCGGCGGAGGTTTTGCGAGCGATCCACGAGCCAGCCGCCGAACCAGTAGCCCACCGCAAGCGAGAGGAGCGTGACCGCAATCTGCGCCGTCCAGACGAAGTGCGACGTGCCGACGTAGGGCGAGAGCATCTTCGCGCCGAGGATTTCCACGATGAGAATGGCCGCGCCCGTCGTGGCCGCGGTGCCGTAGAGGAAGCGACGCAGGCCCGGCGAAAGCGGGGCGGTGGTGGGAAGGGCAGGTTTTGACACGCGCGATTTCTACGGGGAGGAAGGGCGGAGGGCAATTCTGGAATGCAGCGGCGCTGCGGAGCGGTCGCCGGGGCGCAGCAACAACGGAACAGTTCGGAAACACGCGCCTCGCTCGTGCATACCAACATTGCTGCGGCTTGGAAGGCGCACTCCCCGCGCAAAGCCGGTCTGGAGACCGGCGCTCCACCAACCTCATCGCCTCACGCGGTCAGAGCGCCGTGACCGTCAGCGTGTGCTTCACGGGCACGAGCTGCTGGCGAGCCTCGGTGTCGAGGGCCTGCTGGCGGGACTGGAGCTTGGTGCGGACGGTGTCAAAGGCCTTGGCGAGTTCGGGGTCGGCCTTCGCGTCGTTGGCGAACTGGCGGAAGTTGGTCACGAGGTTCTTGATCATCGTGGTCTCGAAGTTCTGCTTCTGGCTGAGGACCCCCATCAGCTTGCCGAACTGAGCGTCGAACGGCGTGGACGGGAACTCGGCGGCGAGGTTCACACCGGCTTCGAGTTGCTCCTTCGTGAAGTCCTTCGCGACCCCGCCCCACGTGACCTTCGCCGCGTTGGCCGCGCCGAAGTTCTTCACCTTGAGCGTGAGGCGGTTCAGGTCTTGGTTGAACGGCGCGAAGGGGGTGATGCTGCGCGTGCTGTTCGCGGCCTTCGGGTCGGCGTCGAAGCAGAACGGCCAGCGCGTGCTCTCCAGTTCGGCTTTGCCCGCGCCGCTGCTGAGAACCTTGTGGCCTTCGGTGGCGGTGGTCATGCCCTTCAGGTCCACCGTGAACGTGCCGATGTCGCCGTCCACGCCGAGGGCCTTGAGGAAGGCGTAGGCCATGAGGAGCTGGCCGTTCGGTCCGGGATGGAAGCCGTCGCCGCCGCAGACGGGGTAATCGTCGCCGAGCGCGGCCTTGGCCTTGGGCATGGCGTCGAACATGGCGTTGTGAACATTGGCGAAGGTCTGCTTGTTCTCGACGGCGAGCTTCTGCGCGATGTCGCGGAGGTGAGCGAGGGTGGCGTTGTAGCCAGCGGCGGAGTTCTGCTGGCCGAACGAGGCGCGGGTGCCGAAGAACTTCGAGTCCACCGCGCCGGGCGAGCCCAGGACGATGTTCTTCACGCCGGCGGCGGAGAGCTGCTTCACCACATTCCTCATGTTGCCTTCGTAGGACTTGCCGAGGGCTTCATCGAAGGGCCGGTAGCCGCCGTCGTTCATCCCGTAACAGGTGGTGGCGACGTTGGGCTGGAAGGCCGCGAGGTCATTGGCGCAGCGCGCCGCGAAGCCGCTGGCGGTCTCGCCGCTCCAGCCGAACTGCATCACGGTGATGTCCTTCCGGCCCGTGCAAGCGAGCAGGTAAGCCTCCATGTATTTGCTGTAGAGTTTCTGCTCGGTGATGGAGTCGCCGATGATGGCGACGCGGGCGTTGGGCGGGAGCTGCGACGCCGCGAAGAGCGCGGGTGTGGCGAGCCAGAGGGTGAGGAGGAGCGAGAGGGCGAGACGAGTCTTCATGTGTTGCATTCGTTGAATCGCGCAGACTTTAGCCAACCGGCGTGCAGCGCGCAACTCCGCAGGCAAATCCCCTTGCTGTCCCGCTGGCGCTCCGGCTTAATCCGCCGCGTCAGGGCCCGCGGAATGTTGACAGGCCAACCCCGCCAGGGCCGGAAGGCAGCAACGGTAACTTGCTCGCATCTGCCGCGGTCACCCTGGCATT
>CAMBZO010000183.1 GCA_945872195.1 Akkermansia muciniphila
CGCAGCAGCGGCGATTCATCAAGCGACCTGCGGCAGTTCAAAGCGCCCGCGCCGGGGCGTTACCGCTTCCGCGTCGCCGCCTCAGCGCACAACTCCGAGACGCCGCTGCCGCTGGCGCTGCTGCTGGGCAACTTCGTCGTGAGCGGCAACTACACGCGGCACCTCGGCTACTTCGACGCGTCACCGGGCAAGCCCACCGTCATCGAGTTCGAGGAGCGGCTCGCTGCGAAGAACGACACCATCAAGGTCACGCCGGTCGCGTTGCCCTACGTGTATCTCAAGCACGAGACCATGCCGACGTATCCCGGGCCGGGGTTGAAGATTCACTGGATGGAAGTCGAGGGGCCATTCCCCGAGACGTGGCCGACGGAGAGTTTCCGCCGCGTGATCGGCGACGCGGACCCGAAGCTCGGCACGCTGGCGGACGCGGAGAAATTGATTCGCGCACTGCTGCCGCGGGCGTTCCGTCGTCCCGTGACTGCGGGCGAGGAGAAGCCGTTCGTCGCGCTCGTGGCGAAGTCGCTGGAGATGGGACAGCCGTTCGAGGCGTCGCTGCGCGCGGGCTACAAAGCGGTGTTGTCGTCGCCGAAGTTTCTGTTCCTGCGCGAACCGACGGGACCGCTCGACGACCACGCGTTGGCATCGCGCCTGTCGTATTTCCTGTGGAGCACGACGCCCGACGAAACACTCGCCGCGCTGGCGGAGCGGGGTGAGTTGAGCAAGCCGGAGGTTCTGCGCGCGCAGGTGGAGCGGCTGCTGAAGCACCCGAAGGCGAAAGCGTTCACGGAGAATTTCACCGGCCAGTGGTTGAGCCTGCGGGACATCGCCGCGACCACGCCCGACAAAGCGCTGTATCCCGAGTGGGAGGAGCTGCTGCAATGGTCGGCAGTGCGGGAAACACATTTATTTTTCGAGGAGTTGCTGAAGCAAAACCTGAGCGTGAAGAACTTCGTGGACTCGGACTTCGCCCTGCTGAATGGCCGGCTGGCGACGCACTACGGCATCCCGGATGTGCATGGCGTCGCGTTCCGTAAAGTCGCGCTGAAGCCCGAGCAACATCGCGGCGGCGTGCTCACGCACGCGAGCGTGCTGAAGGTCACGGCGAACGGCACGACCACCTCGCCGGTCTTGCGTGGCGTGTGGGTGCTGGACCACATCTTGGGCCGGCCCGTGCCGCCGCCGCCGCCGAACGTGCCAGCCGTCGAGCCGGACATTCGCGGCGCGACGACCATCCGCGACCAGCTCGCGAAGCATCGCGCGACGGAGAATTGCGCCGGCTGCCACGCGCGGATAGACCCGCCGGGCTTCGCGTTGGAGAACTACGATGTCATCGGCGGCTGGCGTGAGCGCTACCGCATCGTGACCGACCAGAAGAACCGAGTGAACAACCGCGTCGGCCCGCTCGGGAAATATCTGAAGGGCTACGAATTCGGCCTCGGTCTGCGCGTGGACGCAGGCGACGTGCTGCCGGACGGACGCAAGTTCGCGGACTTGGTGGAGTTCAAAAAGCTGCTGCTCACCGACCCGGAACAAATCGCCCGCTGCCTGACGGAGAAGCTCGTCACCTACGCGACAGGGCAGCCGGTGGGCTTCAGCGACCACGCCGCGGTGGGCCGAATCCTCACCGAGGCGAAGGGGGCGGACTACGGCTTGCGCTCGCTGGTCCACGCGGTCGTCGGGAGCGAGCTGTTTCGGAACAAGTGAAAATGGCCCGCGCTTAGCGTCCGCCCGGCGGGGCCATCGCTGGCTCACTGACCGGGACTGGCGAAGAAGCGGGTGACGGTGATGACGTGCGGCAAGCTTTGGACCAGTGGCCCCGTGCGGTTCGCCTTGCCGGACCAAAAATAAATTGTCTGCGAATTGCCTTCGCGTAGTGTCCGGGCCTCTATGCGGCAGGTCAATTTAGGCATTATCGGCGGTGGCACAGTTGGGGGTGGCGTCTATCAGGCCGTCCAGCGCAACGGCGCGTTGATGGCGTCGCGCCTCGGCGTGTCGCTCAGCGTGCGCCGTGTCGCTGTGCGAGACTTGAAAAAGGCGCGGGCCGTCAGCTTCCCCGCCGGGTTGATCACCGCGGACTGGCGCAGCGTCGTGGCGGACTCCGAGGTGGACCTGATTGTCGAGCTGATGGGCGGCACCACCACCGCACGGCAGGTCGTGCTCGCGGCGCTTAAGCTCGGCAAGCCCGTCGTCACGGCGAACAAGGCGTTGCTCTCCGCGCACGGCGAGGAGTTGTTTGCCGCCGCGCAGCAGCACGGGACAAATCTTTACTACGAGGCGAGCGTCGCCGGGGGCATTCCCATCATCAAAGTGCTGCGCGAAGGCCTCGTCGGGAACCGCATCACGCGGCTCTTCGGCATCGTCAACGGCACCTGCAACTACATCCTCAGCCGCATGAAAGAGGAGGGCGCGGACTTCGCTGCCGCGCTCGCGGATGCCCAGCGTCTCGGCTACGCGGAGGCGCCGCCGGACCTCGACGTGGACGGCCACGATGCCGCGCACAAGACGGGCATCCTCGCCAGTCTCGCGCACGGCTTCTGGGTGAACCCGAAGCAGATTTACACCGAAGGCATCCGCAACATCACGAAGCAGGACATCGAGTTCGCGGCGAAGCTCGGCTACACGATCCGACTGCTCGGCTGTGTAAAAGTTGCCGCCGGCGTCCGCCGCAAGCAATCGGCAATCCAAGTCTCCGTCTATCCCGTGCTCGTTCCCAACTCGCACGTCCTTGCCAACGTCAACGGCGTCTTCAACGCCATCCTGGTGCGCGGTGACGTGGTGGGTGACACGCTTTACTACGGGCAGGGCGCGGGGCAGGACGCGACGGCCAGTGCGGTCTTGAGCGACCTGGCCGACGCCGCGCTCGACCTGAAGTGCGGCACGAAGAACCGAATTCCACCCTTCGTCCCGCACGAGCGCGATGGCGCGGTGCTGCCGATGGACGACGTGGTATCGCGCTACTACGTGCGGCTGACGGTCGAGGACCGGCCCGGGGTATTCGCGAAGATCGCGGGTGTTTTGGCGAAGGCGAAGATTGGCATCTCCTCCATCATTCAACCCGAAGGCCACAATGGCGTGACAGTGCCGGTCATACTGATGATCCACGACGCGCCCAACGCGGCGATGCGGAAGGCACTCGACGCGGTGGCAAAGCTGCCCGTGGTGAAGTCCGCGCCCGTGATGATCCGCGTGGAGAGTTTCGAATGAGCCCGCTCCTCTTCCGCTCCACCAACGGCCAGACGCCCGCAGTGAACCTGCGCGAAGCCTTTCTCGCCGGCCAGGCCCCTGACCGCGGCCTATATCTGCCCGAGCAATACCCACGCCTCACCCCGGCGGAAATCGCCCAGTTCGCTGAACTGCCGTATCGCGAGGTCGCCTTCCGCGTGCTTCGGAAATTCACCGAAGGCGTCATTCCGGACGACGCCCTCGCCACGATGTGCAACACCGCCTACGACTTTGGCGTCCCGCTCGAAGTCATCCAACGCGGTGTGTATTTGATGCGGCTGGACCAAGGTCCGACGGCGTCCTTCAAGGACTTCGCCTCTCAGATGATGGCGCAGATGTTCGGGCGCTTCCTGCAAGAAGTCGGGGGGCAAGTCACCATCCTCACCGCCACCAGCGGTGACACTGGGGCGGCCGTGGCGCACGCGTTTCACGAAGTGCCCGGCGTGCGCGTCATCGTCCTCTTCCCCATCGCCGAGGTCAGCGAGAGCCAGCGCAAGCTGATGACCACGCTCCAACAAAACGTTCGCACCGTGGCCATTGACGGGAAGTTCGACGACTGCCAAGCGATGGTGAAACGCGCCTTCACCGACCCCACCCTCACACACATCCACCTCTCCTCGGCCAACTCCATCAACATCGGCCGGCTGCTGCCCCAGAGCGTGTATTACTTCTACGCCGCCTCGCGCCTAGCACAGTCGGGCGAGCCGGTGGTCTTCAGCATCCCGAGCGGCAACTTCGGCGACATGATGGGCGCGGTCGTCGCGCGCGAGATGGGGTTGCCCGTGCGGAAAATCATCGCCTCCGTCAACGACAACGACTCCTTCCCGCGCTACCTCGCCAGCGGCGTGTATGAGAAGATCTCGCCCTCGCGCAACTCCGTCTCCAACGCGATGAACGTCGGCCACCCGAGCAACCTCGCCCGGCTCGTTGCCGTGTATGGCGGCCAGATGGACGAGACGGGCAAGATTCACCAGCAGCCCGACCTCGCCGCGATGCGTCGCGACCTCTTCTCCAGTTCCATCACCGACGCGCGCACGCGCGCCTCGCTGAAAGAGTTCTGGCACAAATACCAAATCCTGCTGGAGCCGCACGGGGTGGTCGCGTGGCAGGGCTTCCTCGACTGGACCGCCACCGAACCGCTGGGCAACTCCCCCGCCGTCATCATCGAGACTGCGAACCCCGCAAAGTTCCCCGAAGAAGTCGAGAAAGTCGTGGGCTGGGCACCCGACGTGCCCGCCGCGATGACCGCCGCCATCGCCCTGCCCGAGGACTACGACCGCATGGGCGCGGACTACGAGCAGTTCCGTGCCTACCTGCTCGCGGGACACCCCTCCTCCTGAGCGTCTGACACCCGCAGTCACTTGCGGTGCAACCTTCGAAGTGGTGAGTCTCAAGATGCGCCCTCCTGCTGGGCCGGGCTAACAATTGCTTGACGCCTCCCGGCCTTCCGCATTGCATCAGCACTCATGAAGCAATTGTTTTTCAGTCTCCTCGTGTTGAGCGCGGTTGGCGGCACGGGCTGCATCTCCACCGTGGACGGCCACAAGTCGGTGGGTGTGCCCTTCCGCAAGGACTCGATTGTCAGCCGCTACCAGATTTCGGTCGCGCAGGTCATTGATGCCGCCAAGGAAGTCCTTGCTGCTGAAAAGGGTGGCTTGGGCGTGCTCCAGTCCGAGAACCGCATCAGCAACTCCCTCGTCGCCAAGGTCGACACCCGCACGGTCTATCTCAAAGTCACCGAGGTGGAGCCGAACATCTCCGAGATTGTCGTCCAAGTCCGCACCGCCGCTGGCTGGCCGGACATTAGCTGGGCGGCGGAGATCGACAAACAGATCGCTCTGCGCCTGCGCCCGTAAGCGCTGGAAGTTTCCTTTCCCAACTAAAAGCCGAGGTTCACTCCTCGGCTTTTTTCTTTTCAAACTTGCTGATGGGTTGGAGGTAGAGCATCGCCATGGCCGCGCGCTCGGCAGCGGCGCTCTTCGGGTAAAGCGCCTGAATGCGCTTCAAGGTCGCGCGACCGCCCTCCACGTCATTGAACAATTTCACCTGCCAGTTGGCCCGCTGGTGCAGCCAGCGCACCACCTCGCGCTGCGGCTGGCCGGGCCGGGTGATGAGAATTTCCAACTCCTGCAGACCTCGCTCGTAAAACTCGAACTCCTCCACGTAGAGCCGAGCCAGCTCCTCGCGGGCGCTCCAGTCGTTCGCGTTTTTTGCCAGCCGGTCGCGCAGGCGGCGTTCCTCGGCGTTGATGTCGGGCTTCTCGGCCGCGACGAATTTCCGGCGCACGCCGATCTTGCGCTGGTATTCCGGGATGGCGATGGGCTCGTGGTTGTCCTCGTGCGCGATCATTTCCGGAGTGGTGAAGTTGGCAAGCCGCTGCTGCGCATGAAGTGCCGCGTTGGTGCCAGCGACCATCGTGATGATGCGCTCGACAGCGAGGCGGGCGGCCTCGGAGTCGCGGGCGAACTTGAGGTGCCAGTCGGCGGCGGTGTTCAGCGCGTAGGCGATTTGCCCGGGCGCAAGGCTCTCGAGCAGCAGCGTGTCCTCGATGACGGCGAGCGCGCCCGCCAAATCCTCCGAGTGCTCGGCCAGCAACGTCGCCAACCGCATCCGCCCGTCGAAGTCGTCGGGGAACTTCTCCAACTCCGCGCGCACGGCGG
>CAMBZO010000184.1 GCA_945872195.1 Akkermansia muciniphila
GGCAGCAACGACCAGGGCAAGGTCTATCTCAACGGCAAGGAAGTCGTGAAGTTCGCCGAGACGCGCACGCTCGACCCCGACACCGACAAGGCCACCGGCCTCACCCTCAAGGCCGGCGTCAACGTCGTCGTCTTCAAGGTCATCAACGAAAACAACAACTGGCAGGGCTGCCTGCGCTTCACCGACGCCGCCGGCAAGCCCCTCGCCGGCCTGACCCTGAAGCTCGCGCCCTGACGCGGACTTGTCTTCCTCGGGGACAACGACCGCAGGCTTGAGCGGCGCGCGCGCGCGGCTATCGTCGCGCCCGCGCAAATGAAACATCTCTCCCTCACCGGCCTCGTCGCCGCCACCCACACGCCGTTCCACGCGGACGGCTCGATCAACCTCGCCGTCGTCGAGCGGCAGGCCGCACACCTCGCGGCCAACGGCGTGAGCTACGCCTTCATCGGCGGCACCACGGGCGAGAGCAGTTCGCTCACGCTCGATGAGCGGCGCGCGCTGGCCGTCCGCTGGATGGAGGCCGTGCGCGGCGCACAACTGAAAGTCATCGTTCACGTCGGTGCGAACTGCCTCGCGGACGCGCGCACTCTCGCGGCCCAGGCGCAGCAGCTTGGCGCGTGTGCCGTCTCAGCCGTCGCGCCGAGCTACTTCAAGCCCAGCAGCGTCGCGCGGCTGGTGGACTGCATGGCGGACATCGCGGCGTCCGCGCCAGAGCTGCCGTTCTACTACTACGAGATTCCCCTGCTCACCGGCATCAACCTGTCGCCCTCCGAGTTTCTCGCGCAGGCCGCTGACCGCATCCCGAACCTTGCGGGCATCAAGTTCACCAGCAACAACCTGATGGAATACCAGCTCTGCCGCGCGTTTCGCGGCGGGGCGTTCGACCTGCCGTTCGGCTTCGATGAAATCATGCTGGGCGCGCTCGCGCTCGGCGCGACGGGCGCGGTGGGCAGCTCGTTCAACTTCGCCGCGCCCATTTACCTGCGCGTGATGAAGGCCTTCGCCGCCGGCGATCTCACCACCGCGCGCGCCGAGCAGTTCCGCTCGGTGCAACTCATCGCGCGGCTCGCCGCGCGCGGCTACATGGGCGCGGCGAAGGCGACGATGAAGATGCTCGGCGTGGATGTCGGCCCCGCGCGCCTGCCCAACGGGAGCCTGAGTGAGGAGCAACAGGCGACGCTGCGGGCGGAGCTGGAGCAGCTCGGATTCTTCGACTGGGTGCAGCGCGGCTAAGGGGTCGGCTTGACCGGGGCCGGCTTGGCCAGCGCGTTGTATTTCTCGACCAGCGCGTTGAACTCGCGCGTGCGCTTGTTCAGTTCCTCCACGACGGCGAGGTGCTCCTTCGAGCGGCGCTCCAACTCCTTCACCAGCGAGTTCTGCTGCGTGGCGACCTCGTTGAACTTCAGCACGGCAGCGTTGCGGTCGGCGGCGAGCTTCTGCAAATCCGCGCCGGCCTGTTTGAGCTGAGCGTCACGCGCGGCGACGGCAGCGGCCCAGTTGGTCACGCTGGTCTTGAGCTGGTCGCGCTCGTTGGTGAGCTGCTTCACCGGCTGTTCAAGCGCGAGGAGATTCGTCTCCGCCTGCTTCAGTTTGGTGGTGGCGCGGATGAGCTGCTCGCGGAAGCCGTCGAGGTCGGACGCGCCGCCGGTGAGCCGTTTCGCCTGCTCGTCCAAACGCGCGGCGTGTTGCTGGCGCGTCTGCTCCGCTGCGTTGAGGTCGAGGTTGAGCTGCCGGTTTGCGCGCCATTGCAGGACGCACAGCACAGCCAGCGCGACCACGCCAGCGAGGTTGAACCATTGGAGGAAGCGGTTCATGGCTGGCAGGCGGGGGAAGCCACCGATGAACACAGATGGCACGCAGATGATTGGCCCGCCGACTGGAGTGCGGACGCCCACGACTGCAGTCGTGGTGAACCAGAAGCTGACGGCTGCGGACGTAGGCGTCCGCGCTCCAAACCCGTGACGCGGCTCGCTCTCATCCGCTCCTGACCGGTCATCTGTGTTTCATCTGTGTCCATCTGTGGCTCACTTCTCCTGCGTTCTTATCTCGAAGGCCACCTTCTGAATTCCAGTGCCGCGCACGATGTCCAGCACGCGGATGACATCGCCGTGGCGCGCGTCCTGGTCGCCGCTGATGAAGACCCGAACTTCGGCGTTGGTCTTCGCCAGCGCGGCGAGGCTGAGCGCGAGTTCGTTGGGGCCGACGGGCTTGGTGTTGAGGTAGGCCAGTCCAGCCTTGTCCACGGAGATGTTCACGAGGTCGCGCTGCGCGTCCGCCGTGGCGGTGGTGGCGGTGGGCAGGTTCACCTTCACGCTCTTGAGGTTCACCATGCTCAGGCTCACCAGCATGAAGGCGGCAAGCAGGAAGAACATGATGTCGATCAATGGGATGATCTCGATGCGCGCCTCGGTGCTTTCCGGCGGGAGCTTGGAGCCAAGTTTGACAGGCATGGCGATTAGGGAATGGGTGATTGGGAATGGGGAATAGGAAACATCAGCCTGCGGGGGCGGGAGGCTTTTCTTCCTTTGGGCGAAAGGCGCGTTCACGTTCGCGGAGGGCGCGCTGGCGGGCGAACTCTTCGAGGTCGTGGCCGTGGTGCTTGGCGGATTCCACAAGCAACTCAACGTGGTTGATGGTGCGTTCCAGCCCAGCGCGATAGTGGGCGAGGCGGCGGTTGAACCAATTGTAAGGCAGCAGGCAGAGAATCGCGATGCCCAGCCCGCCCGCCGTCGCGATGAGCGCCTCGGCGATGCCCCCGCTGACCTTCGCGGGCGCGAGCTGCTCGTCCCCGACGAAACTAAACGAGTGCATGATACCCGTGACGGTGCCGAGCAAACCGAGCAACGGCGCGAGTGTGATGAAAGTGCCGAGCATCCACAGCCGTTTCTCTGCGCGCTCCAGCTCGTCCGTGGCGCGGAGCTGCATCGCGCCGAGCAGCGAGGTGTGCGCGTGGGCTAGTCCTTCGCGCACGGTGAGCAGGAACGGGTCGCCGGAGGATTCGGTGAGGCAGACGGCGCGGTCGAAATTGCCGGAGGCGATGGCGTCGTAGGTCTCGCGCAATTGAGCCTCGCGGCAGCGGCGCTTGTGCTGCCACCACCACAGCGCGCGCTCGGCCACGACGACCAGTGCGGCGATGAGGCAGAACAGAATCGGCCACATGACGGGGCCGCCTTTGAGGAACGTGTCCACGGCGACGTTGGCGAGCATCGGGTTCATTCGGGCATCACTTCTTCAGTTCAAAACGTATTGCGACTTCGCAGAGCCTCGCGGGGCCGGGCTTGAAACGCCATTGCTCACGGACGACGCGCAGTGCCTCGCGGTTCAGCGCGCCCCATGGCGCGGGCGCACTCGGCTCCGCCGCGAGCACGCGGCCGTCCGCGCCCACGCTGAAACGGATGACCACGGTGCCTTCCTGTCCGGCGCGGCGCGCGGTGTCAGGATAGCGCGGCGCGGGCTGCGTGCCCTCACCTTCGCCGAAAGTGAGCGTCTGCACTGCTGTAGCAGGTGCTGTGGAAGGGTTCGGTTGGCTGAAGTTTTTGCCCGGCGCGGGGCTCGGCGCGACGGGTGCCGGCTGCGGCGCGGGACGAACGAACGCGGCTTGGTTCACCTCGACGATGCGCGCTGGCGCCTCGATGGGCAGGGCGAAGGCAACCGCCGGACTCGGCATCGCGACGGCGATGAGTTGCGGCGCTTGAGGCGGCGTGGGCGGAGCGAACAACGGCGGAGGCGGCGTTGTGTCAGGCGGCGGGAACGTGACGTTTGAGGGAGTCGGCGCGGGGCTGCGCGTTAATTCCACCTTGATGAGTTCCGCCTGCACGGGAGGGGCGGCAGACGCGGGCGGACGCGGGCGCGCGTAGGGCAACGCGAAGCCCAGCCAACCCACGAGTAGACAGGTCAGCCATAGAACTAGGGTGAGCACCGAGGCAACAGTCGTCTCACCACGCACTCCCTCCAACAAGGATAGCGCTGGCAAAGCGTCGGGCGCGGATGGCGCTTTCGGTTCAGTGGCGTTGGCCGTCATCAATGTAGAATGGCAGGCAAGGTATCGGTCGGGCTGGCACTTGTGAATTCGATTAGTCGCAACCCAGGGGAGTGTGGTCGTGGGCTAGTCGAGGTGCATCCGGCGGCTTGCGATTTATTTGCGGCGACTTGCGCGCCGCTCAGATCGTCGCGCGCCCGCAGCCGCAGCACGAGCACCGTGCGATGGGGTTGGGCGTCCTGCATAATTTCAGGAAGCGAAATGAGTGCGGGGTGAGCCATAGTCCTTGCCTATGGTGAGCCAAGGAAACAAGTATTTGAACCGTCCGAGCCGGACTGGTGCAACGGGCACACAGCGAACGAAACAATTCAACTGCCGCAAATAAAACACTCATGTCCAACGAAGCCAAATGCCCCTTCAACCAAGGTGCCAGCCTCCCGACCACGAACCGCGATTGGTGGCCGAACCACCTGAAAGTGGAACTCCTGCACCAGCATTCCTCCAAGTCCGACCCGATGGGCGGGAGCTTCGACTACGCCAAGGAATTCAAGAGCCTCGACCTCGCCGCGCTAAAAACAGACCTCGCCGCGCTGATGACCGACTCGCAGGACTGGTGGCCGGCGGACTTCGGCCACTACGGCCCCTTGTTCATCCGCATGGCGTGGCACAGCGCCGGCACCTACCGCACCGGGGACGGGCGCGGCGGTGGCGGTCGCGGCCAGCAACGTTTCGCCCCGCTCAATAGCTGGCCGGACAACGGCAACCTCGACAAAGCGCGCCGACTCCTGTGGCCGATCAAACAGAAGTATGGCCGGAAAATTTCCTGGGCCGACCTCATGATCCTCGCCGGTAACGTCGCACTCGAAACGATGGGCTTCAAAACCTTCGGCTTCGCTGGCGGACGGGCGGACACTTGGGAGCCTGACCAGGACGTCTATTGGGGCACTGAAAAGACCTGGCTCGGCGGCGACAACCGCTACACCGGCGACCGCAACCTCGAGCACCCGCTCGCGGCGGTGCAGATGGGTCTCATCTACGTAAACCCCCAAGGCCCGAATGGAAACCCCGACCCCGTGGCGGCGGCGCGAGACATCCGTGAGACCTTCGCCCGCATGGCCATGAACGACGAAGAAACCGTCGCACTCATCGCCGGCGGTCATACTTTCGGTAAAACGCACGGCGCTGGTCCCGCGTCGCATGTTGGACCTGAACCCGAAGCTGCACCTCTCGAAGAACAAGGCTTCGGCTGGAAGAACAGCTTCGGCACGGGGAAAGGCGGCGACGCCATCACGAGCGGCCTCGAAGTCACCTGGACCGCCACACCAACAAAGTGGGACAACGATTATTTCAAAAACCTCTTCGGCTACGAATGGGAACTGACCAAGAGCCCCGCCGGAGCACATCAATGGACGCCGAAGGGCGGCGCTGGCGCCGGCACCGTGCCGCACGCGCACGACGCATCGAAACGCACCGCGCCGTCCATGCTGACCACAGACCTCGCCCTGCGGTTCGACCCGGCCTACGAAAAAATCTCACGGCGTTTCCTGGCGAATCCCGATCAGTTCGCCGAAGCCTTCGCCCGCGCGTGGTTCAAGCTCACCCACCGCGACATGGGCCCGCGCGCGCTCTACCTCGGCGCGGAAGTTCCTGCGGAAGTCCTCATCTGGCAGGACACCATTCCCGCAGTGAATCACCCGTTGATTGACGCGCAAGATATCGCCTCGCTGAAGGCGAAGATTCTCGCCACCGGCCTGTCCGTTTCGGAACTCGTCTCCACCGCCTGGGCCTCGGCCTCCACGTTCCGTGGGTCCGACAAACGCGGCGGCGCGAACGGCGCGCGCATTCGTCTCGCGCCGCAGAAATTCTGGCAGGTCAACA
>CAMBZO010000185.1 GCA_945872195.1 Akkermansia muciniphila
GCGCGTCTCCGTGCTGGCCGGCGATATGTTCCACGACCCATTGCCGACCGGCTTCGACATGCACCTCTTCTCGAACGTCCTGCACGATTGGGACACGCCGGTGGTGAAGCGGCTGCTGGAAAAATCCTTCGCCGCGCTGCCCTCCGGCGGCCTGCTCGTCATCCACGACATGCACCTGCACGCGGACAAGACCGGCCCGCTGCCCGTGGCCGAGTATTCCGCCATCCTGATGCACTCGACGGAGGGGAAATGCTATTCGCTCGGTGAGTTGGCGGAACTGTTCGCGCAAGTGGGCTTCCGCGACTTGCAGCACACACCCACCGCCGCCGACCGGAGCCTCGTCACGGCGGAGCGGCCGTGAGCGGTCCGAACCCCTCCTTCACCCACGCACCTGCCCGCTGCCGAAGCCGAGCCACTTGTAGGTGCAGAGTTCATCCAAGCCCATCGGGCCGCGCGCGCCGATCTTGTCGGTGCTGATGCCGATCTCTGCGCCCATGCCGAACTCGCCGCCGTCGGTGAAGCGCGTGCTGGCGTTCCAATAGACCGCCGCGCTGTCCACCTCGGCGAGGAACTGCCGGGCCGCCGTCTCGTCACGCGTCACGATGCTGTCGCTGTGCGCGGAGCCGTAGTGGTTGATGTGGGTGATGGCGGCGGTCACGCCGTCCACGATGCGGACGTTGAGGATGTAGTCGTTATACTCGGTGAAGAAATCCGCTTCGGAAGCGGGCTTCAGTTGAGAGTGGGGAGTTGAGAGTTGAGAGGCGAGCAGGGCGCGGGTGGCCTCGTCGGCGCGGAGTTCTACGTTCTTTTCCCAGAGCTTCGCGGCGATGGCGGGGAGGAATTTGTCCGCAACCGCCTTGTCCACGAGGAGCGTTTCGGCGGCGTTGCAGACGGCGGGGCGCTGGACTTTGGCGTTCATCACGATGGCCTCGGCCATCGCGAGGTCGGCAGCGGCGTGGACGAAGATGTGGCAGACGCCTTTGTAATGTTTGATGACGGGCACCTTGCTGCACTCCGTCACGGCGCGGATGAGGCCCTCGCCGCCGCGCGGCATGCAGAGGTCCACGTAGTGCGTGAGCGAAAGGAGCGCGGGGATGGCCGCGCGGTCGGTGGTGGGCACGACTTGAATCGCGTGCGCGGGGAAGCGCTCGCCCAGCGTGGCGCGACCGGCGGCCACCATCGTCTCGGCGATGACGGTGTTGGAGTTCAACGCTTCTTTGCCTCCGCGCAGAAGGGTGGCGTTGCCGGTCTTGAAGCACAGGCTCGCGGCGTCGGCGGTCACGTTCGGGCGGGACTCGTAGATGATGACGACGACGCCGATGGGGGTGGCGATTTTCTGGAGGCGCAGGCCGTTCGGGCGCGTGCGGTCGTCGAGGGTGCGGCCCACGGGGTCGGGCAAAGCGGCGACATCGCGCAGCCCCTTCGCCATCGCGGCGATGCGTTGGTCATCGAGCTTGAGACGGTCGAGCATCGCGGCGGAGAGGCCCATCTGCGCGCCGGTGGCCATGTCCTTGGCGTTGGCCACTTGGAGAGCGGGGGCGTTGGCTTGCAAGGCATCGGCCATCGCGAGGAGCGCGGTGTTCTTGTCGGCGGTGGAGAGCCGGGCTAGCTCGCGCGAGGCGGTCTTGGCCTGCTGCGCGAGCTGCGTCATTTGGTCGAGCAACGACATGGCGGGGAAGGTAGGGAAGTGAGGGGGGAGTTAAAGGGTTAAAGAGTTGAAGGGCGGAAAGGGGCCGGCTGCGCGAACGAAGCAGCCGCTTCAACTCTTCAGCTCTTCAGCTTTTCCACCCTTCTCAATCCACACCAAGGTCCCGACGGGCAGCAGGTCGAAGATCGGCACAAGGTCCACGTCCGCGAGATGGATGCAGCCGTGGGAGGCGGGGCGACCGAGGCTGGCTTGGTCTCCGAAGCCGTGGATGTAGATGTAGCGGGCGAAGGTGTCCACGTCGCCGCCGCGGTTGAAGCCAGGGTCGAGGCCGTCGAGCCACAGGATGCGCGTGGTGATGGACTCCAGCGGCAGGCCGTCGCGCAAGTGGCCGATGGGCTTGCGGGCTTTGAAGACGGTGCCCGGCTCCGCACCCTCGCCGTGCTTCTCCGCGATGCGATGCAGGCCCAGAGGTGTGCAGTTAGAGGCAGCGACTTGGCCGATGCCGAACTTCGAGGTGGAGCAGACGAACTCTTTGAGTAGCTTCGCGATGCGGCGACTGCCTCGCGCAGTGAGTTCAAACAGCGCCGCCCGCTGTTCCGCGATGCGCACGGTGACGACATGACGTGTCGACTCCACGCCGAGGCGCTTGCAGGCGCGGCGGAAGCCAACGGGCAGGGGCAGGGCTTTCATGCGTCAGGGGCTAGTCTCAAGCCAAGTGGGTAAGTGCCCAGAGCGTTGCCCATGAGCAGGCTGAGACCCTATCGCCAACCGCCGCCGCAGCGTCAGTTCGCCGCGGCTTCGGCGGGTTCCGCCGGCTTGGGCGCGGGAGGGAGGGCTGAGATGGCATCAATGCGGAACTTGTGCTTCGCGTTGTGCAGCTCGAATTCGACCTCGGCACCGACTGGGTGGTTCAGCAGTGCCTGACCGATGGGGCTGAGGTAGGCAATGATTCCGTTGTCCGGGTCAGAGTCCCACGCGCCGCAAATGTTGAAGGTGACGCTCTTCTTGTTGATGAGGTCCAGCACCACAACCTTGGTGCCGATGCTCACCACGTCGGTGCGCACGTCGGCAAAGTCGGTGCCGCGCGCGCGGTTGAGCTGGATTTCCAACTCGCTCTTGCGGCGCATGAGGACCTTCTGCATTTCCTTCGATGCCTTGTATTCGTGGTTCTCGCGAAGGTCGCCGTAGCTGCGGGCCAGCGCGATGTCCTTCGAGTTCGCCGGGATGCGCTTCTTGCAGAGGTCGTCGTATTCGGCGCGGCGGCGTTCGAGGCTGGACCAGGAGACGATGAAGCCGTGGTCCTGCTTGACGGCTTCGCCGGTGATGAGTTCCTTGACGGCGGGGAAGACCTTTACGATGCGCGCGAGGAGCGAGCGCCGGTCCATGTCATCGAAGCTGGACGAGAGTTGGAGCGCGCGGGTGAGGTCCTTCACGACTTCGATGTCGGCGGAGGCAATCAGCTCGGGCAGCAGCTCGAGGTCGGCGAGGATGAAGTCGCGGAGCTTGTTGGACTTCTTCTCGTTGAAGGTGTCGCGCTCGATGGCGGACACCATCGCGCGGAAGACTTCCGGCCCGAGGATGTCGGCGAAGGTGTCTGAGCGCTCCTTGGCGAGCCAGAGGAGGAGCTCGCTGCTGGCCTGGTGCTGGCTGATGAGGCGGGCGAGCGTCTCGCGCAAAAGGTCCAGCTTGCCGTTCTGCATGAGCATCGTGGCGCACTCTCCGGCGAGCTTGGCGGACACGTTATTGATGGTGCCGATGACGGCCTCATACCAGAGCGTCGGGGTGACGGTCTTGAAGGAGTCGAGGGAGCGGCGGTGCTTGGCGGAGGGCATCCCGTCGAGCAATTGCCCGAGCTTGAGCCCCTGATCCCAAAGGGCAGACTCGGTCAGTTCGCCCTCGATCACGGTGAGGCCGGCGGCCTGCCGCAGGTCGTCGCGGAGGAAGACGGCCTCCAGCGCGAGCGCGGGCTGCGTGCGCTGATGGCTGGTGATTTCTGCGTTGAGGGTCGCGATGGCTTCGGTGACAACGGCGGCCTTGTTGTCAAGATCGTCCACGTTCTTGAGCAGGTCGGCAGCCTCGGTGAGGCGGGCTTTGAGGCCCTTGGCGGCCTTGAACTTCACCATGACGCGCTGCTGGACGGTGGACTCCTGAGCTTGGTAGATGACCGGTTCAGTCTTCTTGAGCGGCACGATGAAGTGTCCGTCCTTTTTCATCTCGCGCTTGGCGACTTCGAGCCACTTCTTCCAGTCCTCGGTGATGACCTCAGGCACAAGCTCCTTCTGAATCTGATCGAGCGTCGCCTTGCCGCCATAACTGTTGAGCACGAGCTTGATGACACCCACGTGGTCGCGCGCGGCCATCTGGCGGAGGCCGGGCAGTCCGTCCCTTTTCTTGGCGAGGATATGCTCGGCGGGGATGGACTTCAGCGAGTCGGCGGCGAAGGACAGGTCCATCTTGTGGCCGGGCTTGCCTGGAAAATCGATGGTGAACTGGCAGAAGACAGTGTCGACCGTGGTGATGCGCCCGAAGCCCCAGCTCTTGTGCGAGCAGTAGCCGCCCTGCACCAATGCCAGTAGGGGTTCGATGTGCTTGCTGTCGATCTTTCCCGCTTCTTTCAACTTATCCAGTTCAGCTCTCATAGTTTCAAATAACTCGCGCTCTGCGAAATGTCCGTCATTGTTAAGTCGTGCAGAGATTAAAACCAAGCGAAATGTCCGGCGAACGGGAAGGCGAGCCCTTTCAGGGGCCATCTCAACCCCCCGGATCAAAGCCCGCTGGCAAGCCATTCGCCAAGCCGGGCAGCAGCTTCCGCAGTAAATCCGATGATCTGTCCGGTGGCCGACCGGAGGGAGTTGGGGTTTTGCGTCCGTGGAAGACGAGAAGGCCCGACGACGCTGGTTTCGCGGGTCACCGACCGCAGGAAAATGGCCCAAACACGGCCCCGGCAGCCGCCGAGCGCGAGCCAAGCCCGCACGCGGGGAAATTCTACGAACCCTTCGCCAGGCGTCCGAAAGTAAGGCGCGCCGAGGGAGCCGATGCGCGTGAACCTTCACTCCCGGCCCGGCCACTCCAGTCCAGCGAACGCCCCCAACGGATCCCGGCCTCGGCCAGCACGCGGAATTTCGACGACCGCCGTGATGACCGGCGCGACCGTCCGTTCGACCGCGAGCAACGCGATCCCGGCCCGCCCGCCTACCGCCCAGCGCGTTCCGAAGGCACATTCGCGCCACGCCGTGACGCTGACCGCCGCCCCGGTGGCGCCTCTGACTCAGGTGGCCGGCGTGATGACTATCCGCAGCGGGACACTCGGCAATATGACGACCGCCGCGACCGCCCGCTTAATCGCGAGCAACGTAACCCGAGTCCGCCGCCCTACAGCCAACGGCCTCCGGAAAGATCATTCGATCCACGCCAAAACCCTGACCGGCGTCCCGCTGGCGACTCCGACTCTGGCGGTCGCCGTGATTCTTATCCGCAGCGCGATTCACGTGATTTCGGCGGTCGCCGTGACGACCGTCGTGATCTCCCGCTCAACCGCGAGCAACGCGACCCCGGCCAGCCGAACTACGGCCCGGCGCGCTCCGAAGGCACATTCGCGCCACGTCGTGACGAAGGCCGCCGCTCCGGTGGCGGCTACGAATCGGGTGCCCCACGTGATGATTATCGCCAGCGGGACGCACGGCAATACGACGACCGTCGCGACGACCGCCGCCCCCGCGATGACTACCGCCCCGCGCCCTCGCGCCCCGCGCCCCACTTGGAGCATCGCATCATCCGCTCAGAAGGCGCGAAGGCTGACCAGCGCCCCGCCCCGCCAGAACGCCCGGAAATGACGGGGCCACTTTGCGCCGCACGCGAGATTGCCGCCGAGGTCCTCCTTCGCCGTCTGAAGGGCAACACGTTCGTCGAAGACCTATTAGACGACGCTTTCGCCACAACCAAGATGCGGCCCGACGACCGCCGGCTCACGCAGGAGATGGTTTACGGCTGCGTCCGCTGGCAAGCCGCACTCGACTGGCTCATCGCGCGCAAAACCGAGGACCGTCCGCAGTTGCCTCAGGTGCAGGTCTTCCTCCGGCTCGGTCTTTATCAACTCTTCTTCCTCGACCGCATCCCCCCGCACGCAGCGTGTTTTGAGACCGTGGAGATCGCAAAGCGCCTCGGCTTCGTGCAGCAGTCAAACTTCATCAACGCC
>CAMBZO010000186.1 GCA_945872195.1 Akkermansia muciniphila
CACGCGCTGGAAATCATCGCGTGGATTGGCGGCTTCACCGCACTGCTCGCCGCGCTCATGGCGCTCCAGCAAAACGACATCAAGCGCATCCTCGCCTACTCCACGCTGTCGCAGCTCGGCTACATGGTGATGGCCGTCGGCCTGCACGCGCCCGGCCCGGCGATGTTCCATCTCACGACGCACGCGGCCTTCAAGGCGCTGCTCTTCCTCGGGGCTGGCTCCGTGATTTACGCCTGCCACCACGAGCAAAACATTTGGAAGATGGGCGGCCTGCGCGAAGCCATGCCGACGACCTGGCGCACCTTCCAATGGGGCACGCTCGCGCTCTGCGGCGTGTGGCCGTTCGCCGGCTTCTTCAGCAAGGACGCCATCCTCGCCGCCGCGCTGGAACACCAGAACATCCCGCTCTTCGTCCTCGGCGTGTTCATCGCGGGCCTGACGACCTTCTACATGAGCCGCCTCGTGCTGGTCGCCTTCTGCGGCAACGCCCGTAGCGAGGAAGCCAGCCACGCGCACGAATCGCCGAACGTGATGATTTGGCCACTGAAAATCCTCGCCGTGCCGACGCTGCTCGCGGGCGCGTGGGGCATTGACGCCTACATCGGCAAGGCCTTCCCAGGCGGGCACCAACCGCACGACGAAGGCTTCTGGCAAAACCTCTTCTCGCCGTTCAACCACAACATCCTCGCCGCCAGCTTCGGCCTGCTCGCCGTCGTGGCTGGCTATCAACTCGCCCGCGCGCTCTACGTCAACGCCGCCAGCGACCCGTTGCCCGACAAAATTGGCGTGCTGGCCAAGCTCGCCCGCGACCGCTTCTACTTCGACGAGCTTTACGAGTGGTTCATCTCCGTGACGCAGGAGACGCTCGCGAAGGTCGCTGACTGGTTCGACCGCTGGGTCATCGCCGGCCTGCTCGTGCGCGGCACGCACGGCACGACCGAGCTGTTTGGCCGCGCCCTGCGGCTGGTGCAGACCGGCAGCCTGCAAACCTACGCCTTCCTCTTCGCCGCCGGCGTCGTGCTGGTGCTGGCGTGGCAGCTCCTCCAAACGCACGCCCACTAAGCCATGTCGCTGCTTTCCTCCATCTTCCTCCTCCCGCTGCTCGCCGCGCTCGTGGTGCTGTGCATCCCGCGCAACTACAAGTTCGTCATCCGGCTCGTCGCCCTCGGCGCGACCTTTGCCTCGATGCTGCTCGCGCTCGCGCTGTTCGCTAAATACAACGCCGCCCCGGTCGAGAACGGCTTCAAATTCGTCGAGAAGCACGCGTGGGTGAGCATCTCCGCTCTCCAGCTCGACATCGGCTGGCACCTCGGCGTGGACGGCATCAACCTCGGCCTCCTCGTGATGGGAGCCATCGTCGCGTTCGCCGCCGCGTGCGTGTCGCGCGAAATCACGCGGCTGGAGAAGGAGTATTACACCCTGCTGCTCGTGATGACCGGCGGCATCCTCGGCGCGTTCGCGTCGCTGAACCTCTTCTTCTTCTACTTCTTCCACGAGCTGGCGCTGGTGCCGACCTTCATCATGATTGGCGTCTGGGGCCACGGCGAAAATCGCAATTACGCCACCTTCAAAATCACCATCTATCTCAGCCTCGGTGCGCTCATCGCGCTGGCCGGCCTCATCGCGCTCTACATCCAGTCGGGCGCGAACACCTTCGACATCGTCGAGCTGACCAAGGCCGTGAAGGCCCGCCCGCTCCCGCTCGCGGCGCAATCGCTCATCTTCCCGCTGCTGCTTTTCGGCTTCGGCATCCTCGTCTCGCTCTGGCCGTTCCACACGTGGGCGCCGCTCGGCTACGCCGCCGCGCCGACCGCCACCGCGATGCTTCACGCGGGCGTGTTGAAGAAGTTCGGACTCTACGGCCTGCTGCGCGTCGGCATCCCGCTCATGCCGGATGGCGCGTCGGCCTGGCTCGAAATCCTCGCCTTCCTCTGCCTCGGCAACATCGTTTACTGCGGCCTCGTCGCGATGCGGCAGAAGGATTTGAACCTGCTCATCGGCAACTCCAGCGTCGCGCACATGGGCTTCATCTTCCTCGGCATCGCCAGCCTGAACCTCGTGGGCGTGACCGGCGCGGTCGTGGTAATGGTGGCGCACGGCTTCCTCGCCGCGCTGACCTTTGGCCTGAGCGGCGCGCTCCGGGCACAGACCGGGACGCTGGAGATGGAGAAGCTCGGCGGCCTGCTGCGGCAAATCCCCTTCCTCGGTGCGGCGCTCGTGATGGCGATGCTCGCGGGCTGCGGCCTGCCGGGCTTCGCGAACTTCGTGGGTGAAGCGATGGTCCTCTTCGGCTCGTGGACGGCCTTCCCGCTTGTGACCACGCTCGCCACCTGGGGCGCGCTCATCATCGGCGCGGTCTACATGCTACGCGCCGTTCGCAACATCCTGCACGGACCCGCGAAGCCCGAGTGGGCCACGCTCAAGGACGCGAGCGCTTGGGCGAAAGTGCCGTTCGTCCTCCTCCTGGCCGCGCTGCTCCTGCTCGGCTGCTACCCGCGCCTGCTCACCGACAAGATTCAACCCAGCGTCGCCGCCATCCTCGCGATGTCCGAGGCCCGCACCACCGACAAGCCCGCGCGCCCCGGTGAGTTGAA
Source organism: Akkermansia muciniphila (assembly GCA_945872195.1). Classification (GTDB taxonomy): domain Bacteria; phylum Verrucomicrobiota; class Verrucomicrobiia; order Limisphaerales; family SXTU01; genus SXTU01. The sequence goes on from CAMBZO010000186.1 coordinate 2,595, forward strand.
GAAAGCCGCCGGCGAGGCCAAGCAACGCGCGGTGCAGCCAAGATGATTTCGTGCCGATGACCAACGACGCTCAACCTGAAATGCGCAGCCGGACAGAGGCCTGTCGCTTGGAGCGCGGCATTCATGCCGCAGAAACGTCCAGCGTCATGGGCGCATCCGAACGCACATTTTACAATGGATCCTTCTGCGGCATGAATGCCGCGCTCCGCTGCCGCGCGCTGCGAACTTACGCGCCCCGCTCCTGATGAACGCCTCTCTCATTGTCCTCGAACTCGCCGTGGGGGTGCTCGGCCTGCTCGTGCTCGTGCAGGACTGGTTCACGCCCGCCAAGGACCGCCGGACGCTCGGCTACGGCGCGGTGCTCGGCGTCGCAGTCGTCCTCCTCTACAGCTTCTTCGCGTTCGATGGCACCGAGACGCAATACGCCTTCGGCAACGCCTACGTCATGGACGGCCTCGCGCTGTGGTTCAAGCGCTTCTTCCTCCTCGCCGCGCTGCTGGTGCTCATCATGGCCACCGAGTTCAGCGACCGCTTCGAGGCCGGGCAGTCCGAGTTCTTCGCGCTCATCCTGTTTGCGCTGGCCGGCATGATGTTCGCCGCGTCGGCCAACGACTTCATCCTCCTCTTCGTCTCGCTGGAGCTAATCACCGTCACCTTCTACGTGCTCGTCAGCTTCCTCCGGCGGCGTGTCGAATCGCTCGAAGCCGGCGTGAAGTATCTCATCCTCGGCGCGCTGTCGTCCGGCTTCCTCGTCTATGGCATCGCGCTCGTCTTCGGCGCGAGCGGCACGATGAACTTCAACGAGCTGGCCGAAAAACTCGCGAACAACGCCGCGCTCGGCCACAAGCAGTTGCTCATGGCCGGGGTGCTGCTCGTGCTCGTGGGCCTCGGCTTCAAGATGGCTGCCGTGCCGTTCCAAATCTGGGCTCCCGACGTGTATCAAGGCTCGCCCACGCCCACCACCGCGTTCCTCTCCGTCGGCTCGAAGGCCGCCGGCGTTGTGTTGCTCATGCGCCTGCTCGGCACCGCCATTCCCGACCTCGCCTTCAATCTGGAGAAACTCTTCATGGCGATGGCCGCCGCAACGATTCTCTACGGCAGCCTCTGCGCCATCCCGCAGCGCAACCTCAAGCGCCTGCTGGGCTACAGCAGCATCGCCAGCGCGGGCTACCTCCTGCTCGGCTTCGCGGTGATGAACCGTGCCGGCTCGTCGGCGATTCTCTACTACCTCGCCGGCTACCTCTTCACCGTCCTCGCCGCGTTCATGGTCATCGCCGTGGTCGTGCAAGAAGCCGGAGCCGAAGACATCTCCTCGCTCGCCGGCCTTGCGCAGCGCTCGCCGATCCTCGCCACCTCGTTGACCCTCGCGATGGTCTCGCTCGCCGGCATCCCGCCGCTCGCGGGCTTCTTCGGGAAATTTCTCCTGCTCAAAGCGGTCATCGCTGAAGGCGTCCGCTGGCACGCCTACTACTGGCTCTTCGCCGTCGCCGTCGTGGGAGTGCTCGTCTCGCTCTACTACTACTTCAACGTGGTTCGCGCGATCTACTGGACGAAGGGCGCGACCGACCTCACGCCCATCGCCGTCTCCCTCCCGACGAAGTTCGCCCTCGGCGTGTGCATCGTCGGCATGTTCTGGCTCGGCCTGAATCCCGACGGCGCGCTGGAGCTGGCCGTCGAGGCGGTGAAGTCACTGAAGCTGGTGTAGTCGCCTGAAGGTTGCGACTACGCCGGGCGAGCGTTTGCACCCGCTCAAAAGAACGCGCACGCCAAACATCGCGCTTGGCTTGCTTCATCGCCCGGAGAACGGTTCTATCCTCCCGCACGCCGCCATGCCCTACCTCACCTTCAGCCACATCACGAAGCGCTTCCCCGGCGTGTTGGCGCTGGACGACGTGAGCTTCACGGTCGAGCGCGGCGAGTGCCACGCTCTCATGGGTGAAAACGGTGCCGGAAAGAGCACGCTCGGAAAGATCCTCGCCGGTGTTTACAACGCGGACAGCGGCGAACTTCGCCTCGAAGGCGATCCCATCCACCCCACCGACCCGCTCCGCGCGCGGCAGCTCGGCATCGCGATGGTGCATCAGGAACTTGCCTTCTGCCCGAACCTCACCATCGCGGAGAACCTCTGTCTCGGCGATCTGCCGAAGAAGTTTGGTGTCGTGAGCCGCGACCTGATGCGGCGCAAAGCGCGCGCGATGCTCCAGGAAATCGAGTGCGACCTCGACGTTGATCTCCCCATCAGCCGCCTCAGCACCGCGCAGGAGCAGCTCGTGCAAATCGCCGGCGCGGTCGGCACCGGCGCGAGCATCATCGTGATGGACGAGCCGACCAGTTCGCTCTCCGTCGCCGAGAGCGAGCATCTCTTCAAGCTCCTCGGCCAGCTCAAGCAGCGCGCCATCACGGTCATCTACGTCTCGCACCGGCTGGAGGAAATCTTCCGGCTTTGCGACACCATCACCGTGTTGCGCGATGGCCGGCACGTCGCCACTGAGCGCATCGCCAACACGAATCACGACCGCCTTGTCCACCAGATGGTCGGGCGCGACGTGGAGTTCAAGACGCCTCATCACGTCGCGCTCGCGCTGGGCGACGAGGTCTTGCGCGTCGAGAAGCTCTCCTCGCGCGGCAAGTTCAAGGACATCAACTTCACCATCCGCACCGGCGAGGTCGTCGGGCTGGCGGGCTTGGTTGGCGCGGGCCGCACGGAGATTGCCCAAGCCATCTTCGGCCTCGACCCGGCGGCCACGGGGAAGGTTTTCGTGAACGGCCAACCCGTGAAGCTACGCTCCGTCTCGAAGATGCTCGCGGCAGGTGTCGGCATGGTGCCCGAGGACCGCAAGCGCCAGGGCCTCGTGCTCACGATGAACTGCCGCGAGAACGCCTCCCTCGCCGCACTCGAACGCATGACTTACCCGCTGGGCATCATCAAGCGCAGCGACGAACGCGCCATCACCCACAACTTCCTCACCCGCCTCCAGACGCGCATGGGCAGTATCGAGTCACCCGTCGCGACGTTGAGCGGCGGCAACCAGCAGAAGGTCGCGCTCGCCAAGTGGCTCGCGCGCGACTGTGCGGCGCTCATCGTGGACGAGCCGACGCGCGGCGTGGACGTGGGCGCGAAGGCGGAGATCCACAACATCCTCGACGAGCTGGCGCGCGCGAAGATGGGCCTGCTGGTCATTTCCTCCGAGCTGCCCGAGCTCATCAACCTCTGCCGCCGCATCATCGTGCTGCG
>CAMBZO010000187.1 GCA_945872195.1 Akkermansia muciniphila
GCCCTCCAGATGCAGATCGCCCCGCCCACGCTGAACCTCGACAACCCCGATCCGCAGTGCGACCTCGACTACGTGCCGCACACCGCGCGCGCGATGAAGATCGAGGCCATCGCGAACAACTCCTTCGGCTTCGGTGGCCACAACGCCACGGTCATCGCCAAGCGCTTCGTCGGCTAGTCCGCCGCTCCCTCCAGAGCGAAGGCATGCGCCGGCTGGTCGTGAACAGCGTCTTCTGGGGCCTCGGCCTCGAAGTCCCGGCGCAGGCGAACGTGGACTACATCGGCGACTACAAGCCCTCCATGTATTCGTTCAAGGGCTACAAGAAGGGCGTGAAACCTTCGGACCACAAACTCTGAGCGATGCGGCAGCGGCTTGCCGAGCGCTCCCAAAACCAACCCCTCGTGGCGGCGGCGGAGTTGCTGCGACGCAAGCCTGAGATTGTGCCGCGCAGATGAGGGCGTTCTCCCTGGAGTTCGAGAAAACTCTCGGCGTCACCCGGGAGTGAGCGGGCGCCCCGTCGCCGCCACCACGAGTCGGCGATACTCTTCCTCAGAAACCAGGTTGGGCAACGCACGGCACGTCTGCTCGAAGCCGGGGAAGTTCCACAAGTTCGGAAAGTCCCGGCACTGCTGCGGCTTCACTGGCTGCACGGCGCAGTTCTCACCGTCGCGGAAAACGCATTCGCCATTGGGCTTGTCCATCAGCGCCAAGCCGCGCCGGTCGGGGCGCAACCGGGTGAACTGCTGGATGAAGTCGTGCTCGCTCACGCCGCGAAAGGCGGCTGCCCCAGCGCCTCGGCGATGTTTCTGTGGGCGGTCCACCCTGTAATCGTTCCGGCTGAGGCAGTGCGCCGCAGGCTTGCGCAAACTTTGCGCAAACCGGGCTGAGTTGCGCACGGATTGCCCGACGGAGATGGTGAGGCCGAGGGTTTCAGGCTCAAAACCGTCAATCCATCTTGGCATGGGTGTTGCGTAAGATGGCCAAACCGCGCCCGCTGTGCGAGCGCACTTGTCGCAACACATCACCCCAAGCCGGTAGTAATCGTATGAAGAAACTAGCCCTCCTCGCCGCCGCGCTCGTTGCCGGCGGTGGATTCACCAACAACGCCACCGCTCAGCAGCAGCAGCGCCCGCGCGAAAATGCACCTCGTGATGAACGCCCTGCCGAGGGCCAGCGCCCGCCGCGTGGCGACTTCCGCCCGGGTGAAGCGCAGCAACCGCAGCGCGGCGAAGCCCGCCGCGATGATGCCCCTCGAGGGGAACAACGTGGTGACTCCCGCCCCGGCGAAGGCCAACGCGGCCAACCGGGACAGCCTGGCCAACCCGGCCAACCGGGACAGCAGTTCAACCCGCAGGAGCTTTTCCGCGACCTGAACGACGACCAGCGCAACGCGCTGCGCGGCTACTTAGAGGCGCAGCAGGGGGTCATGCGCGAAACCGGCGAGCGCTCCATGCGCCTGCGCCGCGAGATCACCCAGGCATCGATGGCCGACAAGCCCAACGAGGGCCTCATCCGCGACAAGATCATGGAGGCCGCCAAGCTGGAAGCTGAGTCCACCATCGCCCGCGCCCGCGCCTTCTCGCAGGTGCGCGAGAAGCTCCCCAAGGAAACCGTCGAGCGCCTGCGCACGATGATGTCCAACATGGGACCGCGCCCCGGCATGCAAGGTGGCCAAGGTGGCCAAGGTGGAGGTCGTGAGGGCGGTGACGTCCGTCGTCCAGCGGGAGATAACCTCAACCAACCCGGTCGCGGCGCGCCGGACGGCCAGCGCCGCCCCGATGCCCAGCGCGAAGGGGATCAGCTCCGCAAGCCCGCTGGCGAGGGAGACCGCCGCCCTGCTGAAGGCGACCTCCGCAAGCCCGCCGGCCCCCGTGATGGCGACCAAATCCGCAAGCCCGGTGAGGGAGATCGCGGCCCTCGTCCTGAAGGTGACCGCGGCGTGCGCCCCGATGGCGATCGTGGCCGCAACCCGGAAGGTGGCGACCGTAAGCCCGAACTGCCCCGCCGCCCGCCAGTGGACAGGTAACCAAAACGTCCATTCCTCGTCTCTGCCAAAGCCATCGCCTGTCGGCGATGGCTTTGCGCTTTTGCATTTAGCCGCTTGATTTCACATAGTCCGCCCCCATGGAACCCAGCGATACCGAGCTGATCGCCGCCGTGCGCAAGGGCGACGTGTCGCAGTTCGAGCCGCTCATCGCTCGCTACCAGCCGCGCGTCTTCGCCACGGCCCGCCGCTACGCGCGGCGCGAGGACGAGATCCAGGACATCGTGCAGGAAGTCTTCATCAAGGCATTCCAGAAGCTCGACAGCTTCCGCGCCGAAGCTCCCTTCGAGCACTGGCTGATGCGGCTGGCGGTGCGCACCTGCTACGACTTCCTGCGCGCCCACCAGCGCAATCGCGAGACGACGCTCACCGACCTCTCCGACCCCGAGGTGGACTGGCTGGAGCGCTTCGCCGCCAGCCCGGCGGACAACAGCAAAAACACCGACGCCGCGCGCGCACTCGTCGAGCGCATCCTTGCGCAGCTTTCCCCCGAGGCGCGTCTGGTGATCACCTTGCTGGAAATAGAAGACCGCTCCGTAAAGGAAATTTCTCAACTCACCGGCTGGTCGGTCCCGCTGGTGAAAGTCCGCGCCTTCCGGGCCCGCGCGCAGATGAAAAAGATTTTGGAAACGCTCACGCGGGAGAAGTATTTGTAACCATGCGAAAGAGGGTCTCGTCTGCCCCACCAGTTATGGACTTGGAAAAACTCCAACAGAAATTAATGGCCGTCGCGAAGGCGTCCCCGCCGAGCGAGCAAGTGCCGTATGCGTTCGAGAAGCGGATCATGGCGCGCCTCACCGCTCCGCTGTCAGTGGATGTGTGGGCCGTTTGGGGCCGCTGGCTCTGGCGCGCCGTCGCGCCCTGCATGTCGGTCATGGCCGCGCTCGGGGTCTGGGTGCTCGCCACGATGCATCCCGAGCCTGAGAGCCAAAACCTCGAGCAGGCCATCGAAAACACCCTCCTATCCGGCGATGACGTCGCGGGCGAATAGCCGGTGAACCCCTGGAAGTTCATCCTCGCCACGGTGTTGATTTACGGCACGGGCGTCGTGACCGGAGCGCTCGTCACCACCCTCGTTGAGCGCCCGCACCGGGCAGCGGCCAAGCCCGCCCAGCAGCTCACTTACAACCAGATTCAGCGCGCCGAGTTTCTTGGGCGTCTCCAGAAGCAGCTCGACCTCACGCCAGAACAGCACGACCGCATCGGCCACCTCATCCGCGACAGCAACCAGCGCACGAAGCCCTACTGGGATCCCGTCGCCGCGAAGATGAAGGAAGAGGTCCGCACCGTGACCGAGAAAATCCGCGCCGAACTGACCCCCGAGCAGAGCGCCAAGTTCGATGCCGAAATCAAGGCGTCCCGCGTGCCCAAGAAGCTGGACCCCGACCGCAAGGAGAAGAAGCCCGCCTCCACGAACGCCCCTCCCGCAAAGACCAAGCAGAAACTTTCGTCCGCTCCCTCCGGCACAAACGCCCCACCGGAAACCTCCGCTCCACTCGACAAGCAGTAGCGCCTTGCCGGTGCTTGACGGGTGAATCTCGCCTCCATAGTCTGCCACGCTCTTTGTCCCGCCAGCGGGCGCTCGTGTCCGTTGTCAGGCAAAGTTTGAACCCAGAATAATTGTCGTGAACGTAACCGTTGAAACTCTCGGTCCCTGCAAGAAGCTCCTCCGCGTTGAGTTGGACCTCGCCGCCGTGGACGCCGCCTTTGCCTCCGTCACCAAGGAATACCAGCGCCACGCCCAGCTCCCGGGTTTCCGCCCTGGCAAGGCCCCGCGCGACATGGTCATCAAGAGCTTCGGCGCGCGCATTGACGAAGAGGTCAAGCGCAAGCTCATCTCCGAGGCCTACCCGAAGGCGCTCGAACAGGAGAAGATTCGCGCCGCCGCCCAGCCTGACATCGAGGAAATCCAGTTCGGCCGCAGCCAAACGCTTCAGTTCGCCGCCACCGTCGAGACCCAGCCGGAGTTCGAGCTGCCCGAATACAAGGGCCTCCCCGTGAAGCGCGAGACCGTCGTCATCACCGACGCCGACGTGGACAAGGCCCTCAACGTCCTGCGTGAGCAGCGCACCGATTACAAGGACGTCGCCCGGCCCGTCGCCGCTGGCGACATCGCCGTGGTGAACTACACCGGCACCTGCGACGGCAAGCCCATCACCGACACCGCGCCGACCGCGCGCGGACTCACCGAGCAGAAGGCCTTCTGGATTCGCTGCGAGGCGGGCCAGTTCATCCCCGGCTTCACCGAGCAGCTCCACGGCATGAACGCTGGCGAGAAGCGCACCGTGAACGTGGACTTTCCCCCCGACTTCGTCTCCGCCGAACTCGTGGGCAAGCACGGCGTCTATGAAGTCGAAGTGGTGCAAGTGAAGGAGCGTCTCCTCCCCGAAGTGAACGACGAGTTCGCCAAGGGCTTCGGGGCCGAGAGCCTTGAGAAGCTCCGCGCCGGCATCCACGCCGACCTCACCGCTGACCGCAATGGCAAGGCCTCCCGCACCGTCCGCGACCAAATCATCCAGTCCCTCCTGAGCAAGGTCAGCTTCGATCTCCCCGAGTCCATCGTCCTCCAGGAGACCCGCAGCGTGGTCTATAACGTCGTGCAGGAAAATCAGCAGCGGGGCATTCCCAAGGAAGCCATCGAACAGCAGAAGGACGTCATCTTCGCCAACGCCAACGCCAGCGCGAAGGACCGCGTGAAGGCCATGTTCCTCCTCAATCGCATCGCCGAGAAGGAGGGCGTGAAAGTCGAGCAGCAGGAAATCCTCGAGCGCGTGCAGGCGATGGCGCAGCAATACCAGATGCCCATCCAGAAGCTCATCAAGCAGCTCGAAGAGCGCAACGGCTTCGGCGAAATCCACGAGCAAATCCTCGTCGGCAAGGTGCTGGACTTCCTCCAACTCCAGGCCCAGGTCGAAGACGTCCCGGCCAGTGCCCCGGTGGCCTGAAAGCCCTCCGACAATCCAAGTTTGAAACGCAAAGCGGCGGTCATATGACCGCCGCTTTTGCTTTCGTAGCACAGACGACGTGGGGAAGTCTCTCGGAAATGATTACTCCTGCAACGCCGCCAGGACCTCTGGGTCGCGCACATCCACCCAGCGACCGGCGATTTGCTGCCCCGCTATCTGGTGCCCGGCCGCGAGCATCGCCGTCAGCGCGTCGGTCAGTTCGTATTCGCCGCGCGGGGACTTCTCCAGCCGCGCGGTGAACTCGAAGAGCACCGGCTCGAACAGGTAAATGCCCGCGTTATACCAAGCCGTCTCCCCCTCCTTCAGCCAGCCTTGCGCCAGAAGTTCAGCGAGCTGCGCCACACTGGGCTTCTCCACGAGGTGCTTCAGACAAAAGTCCGCTTCAAAGAAGAACAGCCCGCCCTTGGTCACATCCTCGCTCCCCGTCACCGTCACGAGGCCGGCGAACTTCCCTTCGCCCCAGCGCTTGAGCATGTCCGCGTAAGTCTCCGGCTTCACCAAGATGTCGCCGTAAGTCAGGAGGAACGGCTCGCTGCCCGCGAACTCCTTCGCCAGCTCCGGGGCCTTGCCCGTGCCGTCCTGCACCACCTGCCGCACGTAGCGGATGCGCGCGCCAAACTGCGAGCCATCTCCGAAGAATCTCTCCACCGCCTCCGCGTGCCAGCCCGTCACGATGCAAAACTCCCGGATGCCCACGCTCAACAACCCCTCGATGATGTGCTGGAGGATGGGCTTGCCCTGCACTTTGAGCATGGGCTTGGGGATTTCGTTGGTGAGGTCACGCATGCGCGTGCCTTTTCCGGCGGCGAGGATGA
>CAMBZO010000188.1 GCA_945872195.1 Akkermansia muciniphila
TCACTCGGCCACCTGAAGGATTTTGAAAACGAGTCGTTCAATCGCCTGCTGATGAACGCCGTCCAGTGGGCGCTCGCGCAGCCGAGAGCGGCAGCAGCGACGGAGGCGACGGGCTTTCGCCGCGTGGGCGTGGCGGAGTTCGATCAGCTTTGGCGGGAGAAGAAACATACGGTCCTCGACGTGCGGACGGCGGACGAGTTCAAGTCCGGGCACCTCCCCGGCGCGGTGAACCTCGACGTGTTGGACGCGGGTTTCGAGAAGCAGGTCACCGCGCTGGACAAGTCAAAAACCTACCTCGTCCACTGCGCCGCAGGACGCCGAAGCGCGGATGCGGCGGGGCAGATGAAGGCTCTGGGTTTCAAGTCTGTGGTGGACCTCGCACCCGGCTTCAATGGGTGGAAGGCCGCCGGCAAGCCCGTCGAGAAGTGAACCGCGAAGAGTTTACTGCCCCAAATAGGCACAAGAAGCCCAACGGAGGAAGTGGTGTTGCTGGCTGAATCAGGCGCAGATTTGAGAGTTTCGCTGTTGCGCCTTCTGTGGCTCTTTGTGGCAAAGCCCGCCCCGTGCCCTACTCCGAGCTGCCGTATTTCTTGATGAGCAGATGGCTGCGCGCCGCCGTGAGTTCCATGATGAACTGGTCGTAGCTCTGGTAGCGGTCGTCCGGGTTCTTCGCCATCGCGCAGCAGATGGCCTCGTTGGTCTTCTCCTGAATATCGGGCAACTCCTCGATGGGTGGCGTGAGCGGCTGCTCCACATGCGCGAGGGCGACATCGTTCACCGTCGCCGCTTCGAAGGGCACATGGCCGGTCAGAGCGTGATAGAGCGTGCCCGCCAGCGAATACATGTCGGAACGGAAGTCCTCCGTCTGAAGCGAGATTCGCTCCGGCGCGATGTAATAGGGCGTGCCGAAGACGCCCGCGTCCGGGTCACGCCCGCCCTCGGAACTTTGCGCGAGGCCGAAGTCCACGAGCTTGGGCTCAGGTGGCTCGTCGTTATTGAAGAGGATGTTGCCGGGCTTGATGTCGAGGTGCAGCAGACCGTGACGGCTCGAGCAGTCGAGCGCGGAGGCGATCTTGATGCCCACGTCGAGCACCAGCAACTCGTCCACGCGGCCCTGCGACTCGATGCGTCCGTCGAACGTGCCGTTGTCGGCGAGCTCCATCACGAGATACTTCTGCCCATCCGCCTCATCGAACCCGTAGATATGGATGATGTTCGTGTGGTTTAGCCCGGCACAGGCGCGTGCCTCGCGTTTGAAGGCCTCAACTTGGAGAGGGTCCTCGGCGATCTCCGGCTTCATCAACTTCACCGCGACCTCACGGTTGAGGTTCAAATCGTAGGAGCGGAAGACCGTCCCCATGCCACCGGAAGCGATGACGCCGCGCAGCTCGAACTGGCGAAGCTTCACGGTGATCATCACTGGGCCGCCGCACTTGTTGCAGGCCTGCGTCTCGAACGGCGGCAGATCACTGGGAATGAAATTTTTCGCCGCACAGCGGCCACACGCCACCATCTTTAGTGATTTTTTTCCGTCGCTCATGCAAGAGGAGTTCTTCCGGGCAAAGGCTAGCACCGGAGCCGTTTTGCTCAAGATAAGTTTCCGCCGGACGCGCCGGCTCGTTAAGCCGCCGCTTTTAAGTTTGGTAACGACGACGTGTTTTGTTCCAACCTGCGGCCCGTGCGGCTCCTCTACAACCTGCTCTTCCCGGTCTTCTTCCTGGTGAGCGCGCCGTATTACTTCTGGAAAATGTGGCGGCGCGGCGGCTGGCAGCGCGGCTTCGGCGAACGGTTTGGGCGCCTCGAGGCGGGCAAGCTCCAGGCCCTCAGCGGTGCGAAGGTGCTCTGGCTGCACGCCGTCAGCGTCGGCGAGGTGAACGTCAGCCTCCAGCTCATCGCCGCGCTGCGACCGCGTCTGGCAGGCTGGAGATTCCTCGTGTCCACGACCACCTCCACCGGCATGGGCGAGCTGGAGAAGAAACTTCCCGCCGACGTGCAGCGCCTCTACTACCCCGTGGACTTCCCATGGTCCGTGAGTCGCGCGCTCGACACGGTGCGCCCCGCCGCCGTCGTGCTCGTTGAGGCGGAGTTCTGGCCGAACTTCCTGTGGCAAGTGCGGGCGCGCGGGCTGCCCGTCTTCCTCGCCAACGCCCGCGTCTCGGACAAATCCTTCCGTGGCTACCGGCGCGGCGCGTTCCTCTTCCGCGAACTCTTCGGCAACTTCGCCGCTGTCGGCGCACAGAACGACGCCGACGCCGCGCGCCTGCGCGAACTCGGCTGCCGCCCCAACGCCATCCACGTCACCGGCAACGCGAAGTTCGACGCCGCCACGCCCACCGGCGGCGCGACGCTCGACGTGCCCGCGCTACTGCGCCCGCTCGGCGTGCCCGACGACGCGCAACTCCTCGTCGCCGGCAGCACGCACGCAGGCGAGGAAATCCTGCTCGCGCGGATGTTCCTCCGCCTCCGTGAGCGCTTCCCGAAACTCTTCCTCGTTCTGGTCCCACGCCACTTCGAGCGCACGGCAGCGGTCGTCGAGGAACTCCGCCCTACTGGAATTCGCCTCGCGCTGCGCACCGAACTGGCCGACGGAAAAGTCTCTGCGCCCGGCAGCGTGGATGGCCTGCTCGTCAACACCACTGGCGAGCTGCGCCACTTCTACCGGCACGCCACCGTCGTCTTCGTCGGCAAGAGCCTCACCGCAGAGGGTGGGCAAAATCCTATTGAGCCGGGCGCGCTGGGCAAGGCGATGCTCTTCGGCCCGCACATGGAAAACTTCCGCCCCATCGCCGCCGAGTTCATCGCCTGCGACGGCGCCGTGCAAGTGCCAGATGCCGCCGCGCTGGAAGCGGCGTTTGCCACCTTGCTGTCAGACCCAGCCCGGCGCGACCAACTCGGCGCGAACGCGCTGGGCGTTGTCCGAAGAAACGAGGGGGCAGCCGATCGGACGGCAGAGATGATTGCGCGGGCGCTGCGGTGACTGTTTGGAGGAACTCCCCTCCAAGCACGAAGCGCGGGCCGCTGCCTGCTCCGAACTCAATGCTACAGCAGACGCGGCTGCCGTTCGTCTTTCGCGATGGATTCGCCGAGGCTTTCCACGCGCGAGCGGCGGCGCTCCATGATGTTCTTCTCCAACCGGGGGTCGTAGGCGACGGGGTAGTTGCCGTCGTAGCAGGCCATGCAGAAGCCTTCGCGGGGGAGACCGGTGGCTTTCACCATGCCCTCCTGCGAGAGGTAGTGGAGCGAGTCGGCGTTGAGATAAGTGCGAATCTCATCGTTCGTGTGGTTGGCCGCCATCAGCTTGCTGCGGTCGGGGAAATCAATGCCGTAGACGCACGGGTTCATGTGCGGCGGGCAGGAGACGAGCACGTGAACTTCCTTCGCGCCCGCTTCCTTGAGGCTGTTGACCCGTGTCTTGCACGTGGTCCCGCGCACGATGGAGTCGTCCACGATGATGACGCGCTTGCCCTTCACCAGTTCGCCGATGAGGTTGAGCTTCACGCGCACCGCGAAGTCGCGAATGAGCTGCGAGGGCTGGAGGAAGCTGCGCCCCACGTAGTGGTTGCGGACGAAGGCCATCTCGTAAGGGATGCCGGACTCCATCGCGTAGCCCAGCGCGGCGGAGTTACCACTGTCGGGCACGGGGATGACGAGGTCGGCCTCGATCTTGTTCTCGCGCGCCAGTTGCCGGCCCATCTCGACGCGGACGCGATAGACGTTGCGGTTGGCGATCGTGCTGTCGGGCCGGGCGAAGTAAACGTATTCGAAGATGCAGAAGGCGCGGCGCTCGTGCGCGGGAAAGGCCTGCACGCTCTTCAAGCCGTCCTGATTGATGATGACAATTTCCCCCGGTTCCACGTCGCGGACGAACTTGGCGTGAATCAAATCCAGCGCACAGGTCTCGCTCGAGAGCACCCAAGCGTCGCCGACCTTGCCGATGGAGAGTGGGCGGAAGCCGTGCGGGTCGCGCACGCCGATGATCTCGTGCTCCGTCATGATGACGAGCGAGAACGCGCCCTCGATGCGGCGCACCGCGTTGACGAGCGCGCTTTCCCCGCGCGGATCGCTGGGCTGGGCGAGCAGGTGGAGGATGATCTCACTGTCCACCGAGGTCTGGAAGATGGACCCCTGCGCCTCGAGCTCCTCGCGAAGCTGGGACGCGTTCGTGAGGTTGCCGTTGTGCGCCACGGCGATTTGCCCGCGCGCGCAATCCACCGTCAGCGGCTGCGCGTTGCGGATGTGCGAGGAGCCGGTCGTCGAGTAGCGCGTGTGGCCCACGGCCATGTGGCCGACGAGCTCGTGCAAGTCCGCGCCATCGAAGACCTGCGGCACCAGCCCCATGCCCTTCTGCTCGCGGAACTGTTTACCGTCGCAGGCGACTATCCCCGCGCTCTCCTGCCCCCGATGCTGGAGCGCGTAAAGTCCGTAGTAGGCCAGCTCGGCAGCGTTCGGATGGCCGTAAATGCCAAAGACGCCGCAGTAATGTTTGGGGTGGTCGGGTGATTGCATCGGGTGTGTGCGGGCGAGACTCAAGCGGACGACCCGTGCATTGGCAAGGGGAGAAGTGCGCCGGAACGAAAACGCGGGCGTCCCGCACGCTGCGCGCGTGAATGACCCACAGCAGCCCGGAGAGCGCTCGAAAGAGAATCGAACTGTCGGCCACACCTCGGCTGCCCTCCGCCCGGTGAGCCGCGAACCGATCTGCAGCCGCGCCGCCCTGGGCCACCCCTACTGACCCGCCTGCCCGCGCCCCTCGGCCCCGATGAATTTCCCCGTTCCATCGCCCCGTCCATTGTGCTCGAATTGAAACCTATGAAACGCCTCCTCACCGCCCTCCTCGCACTCACCGCGCTCGCCTCCGCCCCAGCCGCCGCGCCCAAGCCCCTGCGCGCCCTCGTCATCGCCGGCGGCTGCTGCCACGACTACGCCCTCCAGCACGTCATCCTGAAGGAAGGCCTCGAGGCGCGCGCGCACATCGAAGTCGAGACCATCCATTCCCCCGACCGCAGCACGAAGGCCAAGTTCGAGAAGTATGAGAAGCCCGACTGGGCCAAGGGCTACGACGTCATCATCCACGACGAATGCTCCGCCGACGTGAAGGACCTCGACTACGTCAACAACATCCTCGCCGCGCACAAGGCCGGCGTCGCCGCCGTCAACCTCCACTGCGCCATGCACAGCTACCGCGTCGGCCAGTTCCGCGAGCCCGTCCAGCCCGGCTCCCCCGACGCCCTCTGGTTCGACCTCCTCGGCCTCCAATCCACCGGCCACGGCCCCCAGGCACCCATCGCCATCACCGTCATCAACAAGACCCACCCCGCCATGAAGGGCCTCGCCGACTGGACCACCGTCAACGAAGAACTCTACAACAACATCCGCGTCTTCCCCACGGCCATCCCCATGATGCGCGGCAAGCAAGTCCTCAAGCAGAAGGACGGCACCACCAAGGACGTTGAAGCCATCGTCACCTGGGGCAACACCTACGGGAAGACCCGCGTGTTCAGCAGCACGATCGGCCACAACAACGCCACCGTCGGCGACCCCCGCTACCTCGACATGGTCACCCGCGGCCTCCTCTGGAGCTGCGACAAGCTGAACGACACCTACCTCAAGCCCACGCCGAAGGATCCCATCCCGCCCTCGGCCAAGCCCTTCCTCGAGAAGAAGTAAATCCTCAGAGCGCCGGGCTCCGATGGGCAGTGACCGTGCGCCAGCCCGCGAGAGTGAGAGAGCTGGAGGCTGACCCCGCACCCCGCCGCGCACCCTCTGCTCTCCTTTGAGGATGGGCGAAGGTTGCCGCAGGCCGGACGCCTCACCG